>NZ_RZPI01000553.1:0-3849 GCF_003998715.1 Mesorhizobium sp. M7A.F.Ca.CA.002.15.2.1 | reverse complement strand
ACCTTGAACAGCGGCTGGAGGCAGCCTTCGAAAAAACCTTCGGCCGCCATGTCGACATCATCGTGCGTGGTGCCAAGGACTGGCTGAAGCTTGCCGCCGGCAATCCGTTCCCGGCCGATTCGGCCAAAGCAGGCGATCAGGTGGCCGTACGGGTGATGCGCAAGCCTGCGCCCGTGGAGGCCGTGACGGGGCTCCAGGCCTATGCCGGCGAGGATGAAAAAGTGACTTCGGTCGGCGGCGACATCTGGGTCGTCTTTTCGCGCGAGAGGCCAAGCTCGCGGCTGCTTGCGGCGATGAATCACAAGCGCATGGGCACGGGCACGTCGCGCAACTGGAACACGGTGCGCAGATTGGCCGAGATGCTCGGGTAGGTTTTGGGGCGGCTCTCGCCGCCCCAAAATTCACCTTGTCAGGCCTTCGCGGTCCTGGCGCCGGCGCCCAAAGCGGCGGTGCGCAGCACGTAGTAGATGATGCCGGCGATCGCCACGCCGAAGAACCAGCCATAGACACCCCACCAGGACGGCAGCCAGTTGGTGAAGTTGGGCAGGATCGACGAGAAGATGGCGCCGATGCCGGCGGCGATGAAGGCGTTGACGTGCCAGCCGCCCTGGAAGCGGAATTCGCCATCTTCGCGATAAAGCGCCTCGACGTCGACCTCACCCTTCCGGATCAGGTAGTAGTCGACCATCATCACCCCGAAGATCGGCCCCATCGTCGCGCCGATGATGTTGACGAAGGAAGCCGCACTGCCTTCCCATGGCGCGAAGGGATAGAGCAGCAGGGCGATCACGGCCGCGATATAGCCGCCCTTCTTGAAGTCGATCTGCCTGGGAAAGACATTGGAGAAGTCGAAGGCCGGCGAGACGAAGTTCGCCACGACGTTGATGCCAAGCGTCGCAACTGCAAAGGTCAGGGCAGCAAGGGCTGCCAGGAACCAGCTGTCGAATTTCGCCGATATCTGGTCGGGATGCAGCAGCACCTCGCCATAGACGTCAAAGGCGGCAATGGTGGTGACGCCGGCCACCAGAGAAAACAGGATCAGGTTGATCGGCAGGCCCCAGATGTTGCCCTTGCGCAGCGATGCCTTGTCAGGCGCGTAACGGGCGAAATCGCAGAAATTGAGATAGAGCGCCGAGAAATAGGTGACCCAGATCGCGGCCACCGCAAACAGCGAGGTCCAGGAGCCAGGCGTGCCGGGCACGCCCGCATCCTTCGTCTTGTCCAGCAGCACGTCCATCGGGATGTCGCTGGTGAAGGCAAATCTCCCGGATTTGACACAGAGATAGATCGCCAGGATCAGCATCATCACCCACACCGCGGGGCCGGCCCAGTCCTGGAAGCGGCGGACCGTTTCCATGCCGTTCTGGATGATCAGCAATTGCAGCCCCCAGATGACCACGAAGCAGATCACCTCCAGGCCGGTATGACCGAGGAAGTGCGTGCTGGCGTTGAAATCGGCGAACCATTGCGTGCGGATCAGCAGCGCCACGATCGCGCCCGAGGCGGCGGCAGTCTGCGCGCCGTACCAGAAGCAGGCGACGACGGCGCGCACCAGCGCCGGTATGTTGGCGCCCCAGATGCCGAAAGAGGCGCGGGCAAGCACGGGGTAGGGCACGCCCGTCTTCACGCCGGCATAGCCGACCATGTTCATCAGCGCGTAGATGATCAGCGAGCCGATGCCTATGGCGATGATGAAATTGACGAAGCCGCCGCAGAACAGGAACAGACTGGCGGCAAGATAGTAGCCCCAAAGGCTGTGGACGTCCGACGTCCAGACGTTGAAGATCGAGAATGGTCCCCAGTTTCGAACTTTGGCCGGAGCCAAATCCTCGTTGTACAGATCAGGTGAAGCACCCTGTATCGTCATGGCAATGTTCCCCTTTTGCAGCACGCGCCCTCACGCGTTGGCCGCGTGCAGGTTAAGCCTGCCGCAGGGGAACCGACAAGCAACCTATTTGCCGGCTTTGGCCTTAAAGATATTCAATGAGAACTGCGATTATCGATGCAAGGCGATGGTGGGTCATCGCTGGACCACGGATGAGTCGAGGTTCGACGCGGGGATTCCAATCTGAAGCGGTGGCTCCCGACATTTTCGGTTGGGGGGCATCTAAGCGATTGCCATCACCTGCTTGTGGTCCGCGACTTCGGCGAGCAGCCAATCCTGAAACAGACCGGTGCCTGGCTTGTTGCCGATGCTGCGACGCTGATGCAGGTAAATGCCGGCCGGATAGGTGTGGCGGGCACGGAACGGCGCGACCAGCTTGCCTTGCTGCAGAAAATCTTGCGCCATCATCGTGTCCGCAAGCGCTATTCCGGCGCCATTGATCGCTTCGCGCATGATCAAGGTGCAATCATCCAGTGTTGTGCTGGATTTTGGCGTCGTTTCCAGAACGCCTTCCTGCTCCAGCCAACGCTTCCATCTCATGGTTTCGCATTCATGGATCAGATGATGATTGACCAGATCGGCCGGCGATCGCAGCGGCACAGGCCCCTCCAGAAGCGAAGGCGCACAGACCGGCGTCAAAAGCAGCGGGATCAGCAGCGTCAGAGCCGGGCCGGCCTTGTAGACGAACTCGTCGACAATGGCCAAATCGAAGTTGGCGCGCTTGCCTGAAGTGGAGATCTCCAGATCCACCGACGGATGCAACCGGCGAAAGTTCGGCAACCGGTCCGCCAGCCAAAGGTTCAGAACGGTGGGCACGCACAAGACCCGAACACGTTGGATCTTGCCGTGGCGCGACCCCTCGGAGAGGCTGACGTCATCGGTGGCGCGCCAGATCGCTTCGAACGCCTCCGAGAGGCTGCGCGCATAGTAGGAGCCCCTTATGGTTGGCGTTATCTGGCGAAAACCGCGTTCGAACAGGTCCTGGCCAAGATTTCGTTCAAGCGCGCGGATGTGCCGGCTGACAGCCGAGGGTGTCAGATGCAGTTCTTCCGCCGCGTCCTTGACGCTGCCAAGGCGAGCGGCGGCCTCGAAAGCGCGCATGCCATTGAGTGAGGGAAGGGCCATTGGCCGATCATGAATTGTGAGTTGAGTTTTTGTCAATCGACATGGGCAGAATTCGCGTTTGATCGCCTGCCCTGTTAGGGGATACCCAGATGACAAGAGCAATTAAGTCGTCTCAAGAAAGCGACTATTTGGGGACCGGCATTATACCACGAACGGCGGAGACCGGCTTGACCAGTCTCCACCGGGGTGAGCGAAGCGTTGCTCGCTACCCGGCTGGTATTGCCGCAATCGGAGAGAGCGCCAGCCTATGCCTCAATCGCCAGCGCCGGTTTTCGAGACCGCGGACGAGATTTCCTCGGAAGCCTCCGTCGTCGTGATCTTGCAAACTGCCCAAACAGGCTTCGGCCCGCGGGCAGCCGCCTTGGATGCCGAGATGGGCGGGATTCTCTCGCGCGCCTGCTCCGACCCGGCCGCCTTGATCGAATCCGGCACCTGCATCGATCTTATTGCCCCGCAGTCCGTATCGACCAAGCGCGTGGTCGTCCTGGCCCTGGGCAAAGCTGAAGCCGTAACCACCCTATCACTGGCGCGCGCCGGCGGTCTGCTTGCCGCGCATCTCGAGGGCAAGGGGGAATGCGCGCCCACCCTGGTCCTGGACCCGATCGCCGGCGTTGACCTGCCCGGCGCCGAAATCCTGGCGCGTGTCGCGCTTGGCATGCGGCTACGCCGCTATCGTTTCGATATGCGCAACCGGCGGCAAGGGGCGGGAGCGGATAGAACCTTGCGGGTGAAACTGGTAGGGGCTCGCGGCCCGGATCTGACAGCGGCGCTGGCGCGGATCAATGCCATCGCCGACGGCGTCGAATATTCACGCAACTTGGTCAACCTGCCGCCGCACC
>NZ_RZPI01000552.1:0-3856 GCF_003998715.1 Mesorhizobium sp. M7A.F.Ca.CA.002.15.2.1 | reverse complement strand
GCTTTGAGCAGCCGGGGGCGCGACCGCGTCATGCCTTCGACCCGGCTGCGCAACAGAATGGCTGCGTTCGCAGCCCTGCCCCGCACCGTCACCGGTTCGCAGATCTCGGCCAAAACCGAACTCGCGGCACCAATATGTTGCTTGTAGCCCTGGCCGCCGACCGACAGGTCGAAATAGTCGAAGCCCCGCTCGCATCCCCACATCATCAGCTTGCCCATCGTCGTCAGGCCGGGTGAGACATTGGCGACCGCGTTCTGGTCGATGCCCAGCAGGAGGGCGTGAAGTGTGCCTTTTCTGACCAGCACATAGATGGAGGCGAGCCAGGCTTCACCGACGCGTAGACCGAAGAGCCGCACAGATCCATTGGACAGGCCTTGCAGCGCCGCGGCGCGGTAGAAATCGACGACCGGGACCTGCGTCAGGAGGTCGAAACGCCCAAGCTCACGAAAACGCTTCAGCCGCAATTCCAGCAGCACATCCAGGAGCTCCTCGGTCAGATCAGGCGTGTCGGCCTCGACCAGAGCGAGGCCACCAAGCTGTTCGAAGCCGCGGCAATGCTTGCGGAAGGCCTTGGCAAAGGACGGCTTGCAGATCCGCTTGATGAGCGTCTCCGGGTCGCCGTGCAGGACGAGGCCGGAGGTGACCTGGATGGAGTCGCGCGCCACCGAAAGCAGTGCCAGCGGATTGACGAGGCCGTGGATCTGCTGCGGGATCCCCGCGATATGGATGCGATCCGCCGGTGGCAGAACGGCACGGACCGCCGCCCACATGGCGTCGGCACTCTGCCTGGTCCACGCTCTCCCATCCGCCAGCAGCGGCACCGAGTAGTCGCACACGCGGCAGCTCAGCCATTCGATGACGTGGTGGCCGAGGGCCCGGCGCCGCATCAGCGGCAGCAGCATGGCCGGCGCGCCGGTCATGGCGTCACTCACCTCGATGACGACCAGGTCCGCGTCCTTGGGCATCAGCCGTGCGGCGATTCCTTCGACCCAGGCATAGTGCTGATGGGCAGTGCAGACGCCGTGCGCCTCAAGCAGCAGCCATAGCAGCCTTACGGTATCGAAACTGGTGTGCAGCCGAGCCGTGAAGTGCGCGGTTGCATCAGCGTTGGCGACAGTCGGGGAAAACCGCCCACCGGGCAAATCCCTTATCGGAGTCGTTCGCGCCGCGTAGCTTGCCACATGCTTCTCCCGTCATTCCGATCCCCCACGCAGGCGCCGCAAGTCCCGCATCAGTCCCTGGAGCCTCTTCAGCAGCCGAGGTTTGGAGCGCACGAACACCTCGGTCCGGTTGCGGACCTCGATGGCTGCGCTCACGGCGCTGCCTCGCACCGTAATCCCGTGGCAAAGCTCGCGCAGGCCCGAACCCACGGCACCCATATGTTCCTTGTAACTCTGGTTGCCGACCGACAGGTCGAAATAATCGAAACCGCGGCCGCGCGCCCAGCTCATCAACTTGCCCATGATCAGAAGTCCCGGCGAGACATTGGGCACCGCGCCCTGATCGATTGAGATCAGCAGAGCATGAACGGTGACTTGATGGATCAGCAGGTATTGTACGGCGATCAGAGCTTCACCAACACGCAACCCGAAGAGCCGCACCGACCCATCCGACAGGCCCTCGAGAGCGGCGTTTCGATAGAAGTCGACAGCCGTCGCCTGCGTCAGCAGGTCGAAGCGGCCCAGTTCGCGAAAGCGGCTGAGCCGCATCCGGACCAGGCCGCCGAAGATGACCTCCACCAGGGCCGGCGTGTTGGCTTCGACCAGTTCCACGTCGCCAAGCCGTTCGAGGCGGCGCCAGTCCTTGTTGAAGGCCTTGACGAAGGATGGCCGGCATAGGCGCTTGAGCACGGTTTCCGGGTCGCCGTCGATGGCGAGGCCGAAGCTGGTATGCAGGGAATCGCGCGTGGCTGCGAGCAAGGCCAGAGGGTTGGTGACGCCGCTGATCGATTGCGGAATTCCCGTGATCTGGATGCGGTCCGCCGGCGGCAGCACGGAACGCACCGCAGCCCACGCGGCCTGCGCCGATTGCATCGTCCACGGGCTGGCATCTGCCAGCAGCGGTGCCGAATAGTCGCAAACGCCACAGCTCAGCCATTCGATCACCCGATGGCGGAAGGCCGGCCGCCGTATCAGCGGCACCAGCATTCGCGGCGCGCCCGTCACGGCATCGTTTACCTCCACGATGAGCAGTTCCGCACCTTCCGGCATTAGCCGCGCGACGATCCCCTCGGCCCAGGCATAATTCTGGTGGGCGGTGCACACACCGTCCGCCTGGAGGCGCAGCCAGAGCGGCCTCACCGCTTCCAAGCTGGTGTGGAGCCGCGCCGTGTAGGCATCGATGGCGACGACGGTGGCCGGATGGGAGGACTGGCCATCGGGCGAGCCGGTCACCGCAGCAATTTGCACCGCCTGGACTGCCATGTTTTTTCCTATCGCTTTGCCGTAGCGAACGGCAGCGTCCGCCGCCACGCGCCCAACCGGCTGTCGCGCGCCTCATCGGGATGCTCGATATTCCACATGCGGTGATGCGCGAAATACCACGATGCCACGAGCACGAACATCTCCGAGACGGCGGAACCCAACAACGCCCACGGCGGAGACGCGATTGCCAGCAGGGCCGCGATCAGCGCCAGCCCGACGACCGCGCCGCCCGTGGTGATGAACGCGACGATCCGAAAATCGCCGAGTATCTCAAGCACGATGCGGGGCATGATATAGAGCATGATCGGGACAAAATTCGCGATCACGAAAAGCCCGATGAACCAGGTCGAAGCGTCCTGGAGAGCCTGGGATTTTATCATCGGCAGGACGAACATGATCGCACATCCATAAGCAAGGCCGCCGAGCCCCATGACGAGCGCCCAGATCTTGGCCTGCGTCCAGACACGGCCTGTTTCATTGTTCCGCATCAGCCTGGCGAGATCCGGCTGCGTCATGTTGACGAACGCAAGGCTGATGATGCGCAGCGGAGCAAACAGCACCAGAACCGCCGCCAGCGGTGCGTAGGCGGCTGGCCCGGCAATGCCGGCGACCAGCAGCGCCAGACATTGACCCTGGATGTTGGTGGTGGTCGCGCTGAATGCCGACCAGCGCAGTTGGGGCCAGAGCCTGACATAGCGTCGGCGCGTCGGCATGCGGAAGCTGATGCGAAGCGAGCGCCGAGCCAGGCGGACCAGGACGAAAATGCCGAACACATTTGCGGCTGCAAGTGCATAGAATACGGTCTGCAGCGGGTCTTGGACCAACCAGATCGACAGCCCGGTCAGGACACAGCCGGCGACTGTAAAAGCGCCATCGCTGATGGAGACGACAACCTGCTGGCGCCGTGCGAAGAAAGCCGTGCGCATATGGCTGCGCAACGACCAGGCACCGACGAAGCAGCCGGCGGCAATTCCGCTTGGATCTCCAAGGACATGCATCAGAACAGCCGTGCCGACGGCCATCAGCAACGCCACGATCAGCGCCGCCGTTCCGAACGCCACGTCATAGGTATTGACGCCGGCGCTGTTGGTGCTCTTGCTCATCCAGATGCTGGCGGGAACAGCGGTGAGCGACCTGATATAGGACAGGCCGACCCCGCCCATCACCATGCCGATGGCGAAGAGGCCGTAGCCCTGCGCCGACAGCATGTGCAACAGCATGATGTTGAGGGCGAAATGAAAGCCGCTCTGCATCGCCTCGCCGCCGATCATCAGCACGAGGCGTCGAACCAGATGGCTCGGAAACGCTAACTTCACGGCCGTGTCTCCGCTGCGCGGGCAGCGGGCGCCCTGCCCGGCCGCGCGATGGTCGTCTTCAGCTTTTCGGCGGCGATCGCGGTGATCGCCGCGGCCGCGACCGGCTCGCTGAAGATC
>NZ_RZPI01000551.1:0-3856 GCF_003998715.1 Mesorhizobium sp. M7A.F.Ca.CA.002.15.2.1 | reverse complement strand
GGCCATGGACAGTGTCGTACCCTGCAGGTTGCGGGCATTTTCCTGAACATAGGCGTCGGCGATCGACAGCGACGAATTGACGATCGTCTTGGTGCGGATCTCGAACCAGCGGTCGAGGCCGATGTCGAGCGTGATCGACGCGATGATGGCCACCATGATGGCCGGAATGGCGGCAACCAGGGCGAACATGGCGACAATGCGCACATGCAGCCGCGAAGCGGCCTTGCCATGCCGGCGCGCCATCAGGATGCGGTGCACCTCACGCCCGACCAGCGCGATAAGAATCAGGACGAAAGCCGCGTTGAGGGCAATCAACGCCAGCGTCGTCGACTCGTTCGGTGTGATCGGCGTGGCGCCAACGAGGATGGTGAACGAGATCGCCGCCGTCATCAGCGCGCCGACGACCGCGATCACGCCTGGCAGCGCAAGCAGCCGGCGCCCGTCACGAGCGCCGGGTTCGCTGAAAAGCGGTTGGTTTGTTGTCGGTGCCTGCGGGGCCATGTCGCCGTCTAGTGCCATGATTGCGTCGGATGTATGCAACGCATTGTGGCGATTATGCAACAAGTGTGACCGAGACGGAAATCTTTCGCGAGCCGATCCCCTGAAAAGAGCGCGGGTTCAGATCAAAGGCTCAGCCCTGGCGCGACGATTTGTAGACGTTGACGCCAAGTTCGCGGATCTTCTTGCGCAGCGTGTTGCGGTTCAAGCCAAGCAGTTCCGCGGCCTTGATCTGGTTGCCGCGGGTTGCCGTCATCGAGGCCAGGACGAGTGGAAACTCGACCTCGGACAGGATGCGTTGATAAAGCCCGGCAGGTGGCAAATCGCCGGCAAACGAGGCGAAATAGCGTTGCAGGAAGTGCTCGACCGCCTGGCCGATCGACAAATCGTCGGGAATGAGATTGCCGCCACCCGGCACCACGGGACGTTCGCCGGTCTTGAGCTCGGCCTCGATGATCTCGGCGGAAATCTCGTCCTGCGAATAGAGCGCGGCGAGCCTGCGAACCAGGTTTTCCAGTTCGCGCACATTGCCCGGCCACGGATAGCGCTTCATCAACTCGATGCCGCCGGAAGAAATGCGCTTGGTCTGCAGGCCTTCCATTTCGCCGAGCTTGAAGAAGTGGCGGACAAGGTCGGGCACATCCTCGGAGCGCTCACGCAGCGCGGGCAGCCGGAGCGGCACCACGTTGAGGCGATAGAACAGATCCTCGCGAAAAAGCCCCTGGTTGATCAGGGTGCGCAGATCCTTGTTGGTGGCGGCGACGATGCGCACGTCGGTCTTGATCGGCGTGCGTCCGCCAACCGTCGTGTATTCGCCCTGCTGGAGCACGCGCAGCAGGCGGGTCTGCGCCTCCATCGGCATGTCGCCGATTTCATCGAGGAACAGCGTGCCGCCTTCAGCCTGCTCGAAGCGTCCGGTCGAGCGATTCTGCGCGCCGGTGAAGGCGCCCTTCTCGTGACCGAACAGTTCCGATTCGATCAGGTCGCGCGGGATCGCCGCCATGTTGATGGCGACGAACGGGCCGCCACGGCGGCGGCCATATTCATGCAGCGCGCGCGCCACCAGTTCCTTGCCGGTGCCGGATTCGCCCGAGATCATCACCGTCAGGTCGGTCTGCATCATGCGCGCCAGCATGCGGTAGATGTCCTGCATGGCGGCCGAACGGCCGACCAGCGGCATTGCATCGGGCTGCTCTTCCGGCCGCGCATCGATCTTCGGCCGTCGCGGCTCGGAAAGCGCCCGGTTGACGATGTTGAGCAGTTCGGTCAGGTCGAACGGCTTGGGCAGATACTCATAGGCGCCGGTTTCAGACGCGCGGATCGCCGTCATGAAGGTGTTCTGGGCGCTCATGACGATGACCGGCAGTTCCGGCCTCGCCTTCTTGATGCGCGGCAGCATGTCGAAGGCGTTCTCGTCCGGCATCACCACATCGGTGATGACCAGATCGCCCTCGCCCGCCGCCACCCAGCGCCACAAAGTCGAAGCATTGGAGGTGACGCGCACCTCGTGGCCGACGCGCGAAAGCGCCTGGTTGAGGACAGTGCGGATCGCCGCATCGTCGTCGGCGACGAGAATATTGCCGCGAACGGTCATTTGCGGTCTCCTTCACCGTCTTCATCGGCGCCGTATGGCGCTTCTTTCCAGGCCGGCATCAGGATGCGGAATGTGGTCCCGCGCGGCGTCGATTCGCATTCGATGATGCCGCCATGTTCGCCGACGATTTTGGCGACCAGCGCCAGCCCCAGCCCCGAGCCGTTCGGCTTGGTGGTGATGAACGGGTCGAACAGGATCGGCAAGATGTCTTCCGAGACGCCGGAGCCATTGTCGCGCACACAGAACTCCAGCGGCAGCGACACGCGGTCCTGCGTGCCCGGCACTGAAACACGGATGCCTGGCCGGAAGGCGGTCGACAGCACGATCTCGCCCTGCGGGTCACTGCCGATCGCCTCGGCGGCGTTCTTGACCAGGTTGAGGAACACCTGGATCAACTGGTCGCGGTTGGCAAACACCGGAGGCAACGAAGGATCATAGTCCTCCAATATCTTGATTCTCTTGGCAAAACCGTTCTTGGCAATGGCCTTCACATGGTCGAGCACGACATGGATGTTGACGGGGTAGCGGTCGATCGGCCGCTCGTCGGAAAACACCTCCATGCGATCGACCAGCGACACGATGCGGTCGGTCTCGTCGGTGATCAGCCGCGTCAGCGCACGGTCTTCGTCGGAAGCCGACAGTTCCAGCAACTGGGCAGCGCCGCGGATGCCGGAGAGCGGGTTCTTGATCTCATGGGCAAGCATCGCGGCCAGGCCGGTGACCGAGCGCGCTGCGCCCCGATGCGTCATCTGCCGGTCGATCTTGTCGGCCATCGACCGTTCCTGGAACATAACCACCACCGAGCCCGGAAATTCCGGTACCGGCGCGACATAGAGATCGACGACCTTCTCGATGCCGAGACGCGGCGACGACACGTCGACGCGATACTCGTTGACCGGTGCCAGGCGCTCGCGCACCTGGTCGACCAGCGTCAGCAGCGGGCTGCCGAAGGGAATGAGTTTTGACAGCGTGTTGCGGGCGAGCATGGTCGCGCTTGAACGAAAGAAGTCCTCCGCGTCGGCGTTGGCAAAGGTGATGAAGCCTTCCTCGCTGATCATGATCACCGGGCGGCGGATGGTGTTGAGTACGATCTGGGCGGCATCCGCCATTTCAGCGCCTTGGCCGGCGGCGGCGTTCATGCGGCACTCCGCAGGGTCAAAGGTTGCGGATCGCGCGAAAACACATCGCGCAGCAAGGCAATGACGCGCGCGGGCTCGAATGCGGTCAGTATGGCCTTTCGGCTGTCGTCGGCTACGCCGCCGGCATGCCGATCAAGATACCAGCCAAGATGCTTGCGCGCCTGGCGCAGGCCGCTTTCGGCGCCGTAGAGCGCCAGCATATCCTCATAGTGGGCCACGATGTAGTCGGCGAGCGCCGTCGGGTTCTGTGGAATATTTGGCGTCGCTTCGCCTGTCGCTGCGGCCGCAACGCCACCTGCGATCCAAGGCGCGCCATAATGGGCACGGCCAATCATCACGGCGTCGGCACCCGATTGATCGAGAATGTCGGCCGCTTCCGCCGGCGAAGAGACGTCACCATTGGCGACGACCGGGATGGACACGGCTTCCTTGACGCGGGCGATGGCGCGCCAGTCGGCCTTGCCCTGATAGAACTGGCAGCGCGTTCGGCCGTGCACGGTCACCATGCTGACACCGGCCTGCTCGGCGCGGCGCGCCAGCATCGGCGCGTTGAGCGCGCCTTCGTCCCAGCCAAGCCGCATCTTGACCGTCACTGGCACCTCGACCGCGCCGACAACGGCGTCGA
>NZ_RZPI01000550.1:0-3871 GCF_003998715.1 Mesorhizobium sp. M7A.F.Ca.CA.002.15.2.1 | reverse complement strand
TACTTCATCCGTTCAGGCGCACCAATTCACCGGCTACCGCTTTGTTGGCATCTCTACGCCTCGAACACTTTCTCAGTGAACCATTCCGCCAACCTGGCAAGCTCCGGCCCCAGCACGCGATCGGCGCCGACAGGCGGCACGATAGCTCTGATTTGATCGACGAAGGAACGCAGTGCCGGCGGCGGCGTCCGTTCGGTGACGTGCAGCGCCTGCGAGGCGATCATTGCCAGCATCGCCATGGCGGCATCGACGCAGCGGCCGGCGGTCGCTTCCTTGGCCCATGCGAAGAACGCCGTCGTGGCGACGTCGTCCTGCCCCGCGCCAGCCGATTCCGTGCCCGGAATGAAGGTGCGCTGTGCGGCCAGCTTGGCCTGCTCGAGATAGCCGGTGATCGCCATCGGCACATAGCCGACATTGCCATGGCCATCGCTGTCGGCTGAGTGACGTCCGGTCATCAGCAGATCCGGCAGCAGCGACACCTTGCCGTTCAGAAGCTTCGAGGCGTGGCGGTCGCAGAGCAGGCAGATGTCGGCCCATATCGCCGCCAGATCGTCCAGCGCCGGCGTTGCCATCGCATTGTGATAGCCGCCGGTCGAGATGCAGCGGCCGAGCCGATCTGCATCGTCGGGCGGGATGTAGACGGGATTGTCCGATATCGAGGCCAGCGACACATTGGCCGCCCGCTCGGCCGTCGCCAGCGCACGATGCGCCTGGCCGAGGACGCGCGGCACGATGCGGTAGCTGACCGGCGCCTGATAGTTGCGTCGCCCATCGCCGGCGCCAACCAGAAACTCCCGCAATCCCTGCAGGGCAGCCGTTTCATGCTCATCGCCCCAGAGCGTGTCGAGCGCCGCGTCATAGTGCTCGAGCGGCGCGCGAAACGCTTCGATCGACAGCGCGAAAACTTTTTGCGCCATGCGGATGCGGCGGCGCCCCGCGAGCGCTGCGTCGGCCACCAAAGCGGCGGCGCAGGGCGAGCCGTTGATGAGCGAGCCGCGTTCCTTGACCTCGAGGTCGAAGCGCGTCGAAAGTTCTGCAAACAAGGGATAGAGCGCCAGGATCTCACCGGCGCCGCCCTGGCCGGAGGCCGGCACGACAGGCATCGGCCCACCGTCGAGCATCGCGGCCACGGCAAGCGCGATGCGCGGCGTGGTGGCGGCGTTGCCCTCGATGAAGTTTGTCAGACGGGCAAGCACGATCGCCCTGACCACGCGATCCGGCAAGGGATCGCCGAACGAGGTGGCGGCGGCAAACGCCTTGATGCGCGCATGGCGATCACGCTCGTCAGGTTCGAGCTTTCGGCTTGCCAATTCCCCCATGGCGGTTGTGACGCCATAGATGACCGGTGGCGGATCGGATTCAATCAGCTTCAGAAACGAGACGCGGCATTCGGCGATGCGCTGCAAGGCCTTCTCGCTGATCTCCACCGTGTCCTTCTTCCAGGCGACGCGGAAGACAGTGTCGAGGTTGATGTCTTCACGCGTCGACAGGCTAACTGGCATGCTTCACACCATCGGAAATAAGGGACTTAGTAGAGTGGTTCCTCGAACAGCGTCTTGTCGCCGTCGACCAGCGCCTTGATCTGCGCGGTGCCGTCGCCGGCAAGAGCAAGACGGATGCCGAATGGCCGCACCCGCATGTCGTTCTGGATCGCCATCCCCTCGCCTTCCGGCAGATAGAAGCGCTCGATGCCATAGTCCGGCGCGATGGTCGCCTCTTCGCCGCGAAGGTCCCAGCCTTCGGCGATGTGGCCTAGAATATCGGCCTCGTCGGCGGTTGCCATCGTTGGCGCCTTGCCGAACCAGGCGGCCGTCGGCTGCCAATAGCCGTCGGCGCCCTTCTTCAGGCGCACCACAATCGACGTATCGTCGCTTGAAAATTTGTCGGGCGGAATGTTGGCGATCATTTTCACCGGTATGCGTGAAATCTCGTAGCCCAGGATAATATAGTCGCCGCGCAGGAGGTCGCGCGGATCGACGGGTTCGATCTTCAGCAGCACTTCCTTGCCGTTGCGCAGGATCGCCGCCCGGCCGGCGATGATCCAGCTCAGGAAGCCTATCTGGACGAGCGCCAGCACCAGCGCCGAGATGACAAGCCTTTTCCCGGTGATCATGCCGTGGCTCCCTTGGCGTCTGGGCCCTTCATGCGTTTTTCCACGCGGATGATGACGATCGCGAGGATGCCGAGCAGCACCGCGGCGGCCAGGAAGAAACCGGCCGTATCGAGCATCGATTGCAGGGTCACGACATAGATGATGGCGAGTTCGAAGGCGAAGCCGAGATAGGCAAGCCAGCGTAGCCCACGGCTCTCCCGTCCTGCCAGCACGATCGCGGCGACAACACCGGCCAGCGCGATCGCCGAAGCGAGGGCAAAACCGCTGTTGTAGGTGCTCTCGTCGGCGAGTTCGAACTGGATCATTGCGAGGCCGGTGAGGAAGGCGAGCAGCGCGTGCAAGGGCAAGCGGCCGCCGAGTTGCACGACCCGGTCGACCGGGCCAGGCGCGAAGACCGAGGCCGCGAACAGCAGCGCCGAGGCGACGACCAGCGGGATCGCCACCTGCAGCGTGTCGTGGTTGGTGACCAGCAGCATGAGATAGAACAGCACCGACAGGATAATCAGGTGGCGCGCCGCCTGGCTGCGGGTCCAGAACGAGACGGCAAACAGCACGATCGCCATCACGACGAAGCCGTGCGGAAAATCGCTGCGGCTGTAATAGTCGAAGCCTTTGAGGACCAGCCAGGCATCGGCGATGCCGACCGAAGCCACCGTCAGCGGGTTCGATCGCAGCGCAACCGCCGCCAGCGCCGTGCCGGCTCCCCAGGTCACCAGAGCCGAGGCCTCGTCGCCCGAGAGATGATACATCTGGCCGATCAGCGCGATCGAGCCGCCGAAAGCCGCGGCCGCCACGATCCACAGCGCTTCCCCGATTGCCGCATGGTCGCGGGCCTTCAGCACCGCGCCGCCGACATAGCCGCCAAGGATGACGGCAAACAGCGCCGCCACGCGCGCCAGCCTCGGGATCGCGTCCCAATTGGCGGCGACGAAAATCAGGATGGCGGCGCCGAACAGCAAGGCGGCCATCATAGCCAGGATCGAGCCGAAGCTCAGCGACTTGCGCTCGTTGGCCTCGACATCGCGCGCCAGCGAATCGGCCGTCGCGGCGTCGATCATGCCGGCCTGCTGCCAGCGCGCGATATCCGCCCTGACCCGCGACGAATAGCTCGCCATGCTGCTTCTCCCCCCCAAGTTTGGTCTTTTTTGCAGCCGATCCGGTCAAGCCGTTGACGCTTAGGCATTTTCCGATTCGGGTTTCTTTGTGTCAGGTCCGTGAACGAGCGTTAATGCTGCATTGCACAATTTGCATTGCTGCCATGCAGCCATAGCGCTTTTAAATCGATATGGGTCCGCCTATTTATAGTTCGTACACAAACGGAATGATCCGCAAGAAAGACGAAACGAGAACTACCATGAACCTGATCCGCAACTACCGCAACTGGCGCCGCTACAGGGACACCGTGTCCGAGCTGAGCCGCCTGAGCAACCGTGAACTGACCGACCTCGGCATCAGCCGCAGCGACATTCCTTACGTCGCTCGCAAGGCGGTCTAATTCTTCGGACCGCGAATGGTCCGAACCAGTTTTGAAAAAGAGAACGACAATGAACCTGATCCGCAACTATCGTAACTGGCGCGTTTATCGCGAGACGGTTACCGAGCTGGGTCGCCTTTCGAACCGCCAGCTGCATGATCTCGGTATCGTCCGCGACGAAATCAAGATCATCGCCCGCCAGGCGATCTAGACAGAATTTCGCCAGGGTCGACCTCCTCCCCGACCTTGACGAATACGGTCACCCCTTACCTCCTCCCAAGGGT
>NZ_RZPI01000054.1:0-15032 GCF_003998715.1 Mesorhizobium sp. M7A.F.Ca.CA.002.15.2.1 | reverse complement strand
GGCCTTCCGACACCAGTGCCAGGCCCTTCCGGCATAGCTTTTCCGGCGCCTGGCCGGCGATCGACTCGCTGTTGAAGGCAAGCGTGCCCCCGGTCGGCGCCATGGCCCGGAAATTGATTTCAGAAGCGTGGATTTGCCGGCGCCGCGATCTGGCCTCGTCGTTCCCGGCAAGCAGCAGCTGACGATCAATCTCCTCGCGTGGTATCGACATCTCACGGCGGCCAGATATCGCTGCCCTGATATCAAGTGTGTAGACCGGACGCCGCTGCGGAATGCCAAAGGATAGTGCTCTTTGACAATCTTCCCCTTCACTGAAGCCACCCCGATCCAGTTCCAGCAGCCCCTGCCGAGGACCTCGGACGTCGTGATCATCGGCGGCGGGGTCATTGGCGTGACCACGGCACTGTTCCTGGCGCGGCGGAACGTCTCGGTGACGCTGCTGGAAAAGGGACGCATCGCCGCCGAGCAATCCTCGCGCAACTGGGGCTGGATCCGGCAGCAGGGCCGCGATGCCGACGAACTGCCGATCGTCATCGAAGCGCAGCGCCTCTGGCGGCAACTGGCACAGGAATGTGGCGAGGACATAGGACTGAAGCAGACGGGCGTTACCTATCTTGCGCGAACAGACAAGGAGATGGCCGGCTTCGCGAAATTCCTGAAGATCGCCCAGGCTCATGGCGTCGACACGCGTCTCCTCGACCAGGGTGAGCTGGCAAGCCTGATCCCGGCCATGTCGCGACTGTTCAAAGGCGCAATGATCACTCCATCGGACATGCGGGCAGAACCTTGGGTCGCCGTGCCCGCGCTTGCTCGCCTGGCGGCCCGCGAAGGCGCGACGATCATCGAGAATTGCGCGGCACGTATGCTCGACATCTCCGCGGGACGCATCAGTGGCGTCTGGACCGAGAAAGGGCTCATCGCGGCCTCGAGCGTCCTCGTCGCCAGCGGCGCGTGGACGTCGCTGTTCCTGCGCGCCCACGGCATCTCGATTCCGCAGCTCAGCGTCAGGGCGACTGTCGCTGCGACAGCGCCGATGGCGGAAATCCACGCCGGTGCCGCCGCGGACGAACGCATCGCTTTCCGGCGCAGGCAGGATGGCGGGTACACGCTCGCATCGGGAGGCAGCAGCCAACTCTACATAGGGCCGGACGCATTTCGCCATGCAGGCAAATATGTCAGCGCCCTGATGGCCAATCCGTTCGGCACACGCTACCTGCCGGCCGCGCCGCGAGGCTACCCGGACGGCTGGTCGACCCCGCGCAGCTGGAACGCGGATGAAGAAAGCCCTTTCGAACGGATGCGCGTCCTCAATCCGGCTCCCGAGACGTCGGCGCTCCGCGCCATCGACGGCGGGTTCAGGGAGCTTTTCCCTCAGTTCACGACCGTACCGCTCAAGGCGAGCTGGGCGGGCATGATCGATGCGATGCCTGATGTCGTGCCCATCGTCGATCGCGCCGCTGCGTTCCCAGGCCTCGTTGTCGCGACCGGGATGAGCGGCCACGGCTTCGGCATAGGACCCGGAATGGGCCGCATCCTGTCCGATTTGATCCAGGGCAACGAGACCGGGCACAATCTCCACAGGTTCCGTCAATCCCGTTTCAGCGACGGCAGCCCGATCCGATTGGGACCATCGCTGTAAGTATTTCTGCCGCCCGCCAGCCCATCCGCTCTGGCCTTGAAGAACCGGACGAGGGCTCAGGTGCCGCATGCCCGGGCGTAGATCTCGATGCTTCGCTGGACGTGATCGATCGCGATCTCCTCGACGTCGCAGCCGCGGGCGGCCCAAGCGAGCGCCGAAGGCAGGTGCTGGAGAAACAGCGTCACCGGCACCTTGCGGCCCTTCAACGCGTCGAAGAGCCGGTCGCAGGCGGCACGGGCTTGCGGGGTCGCCCAATAATATCGGATGCGATCGGAATAGGAGTAGTGGCGCAGCGTCCGCTTGTCGGCATCGCTGCCATGATAGTGGCTTGCCCAGTTCTTGGGCGCGGCTTGCATCAGCTCTTCCATGGCCTGATAAAGCGGCCGCTGGCCATAGAAAGGCACCAGATCGGAAGCGATCAGGTCGAGCGCGTACAGCGCCTCGCGCAGTTTGAAGGTCAGCTCGGGGCCGACCTTGAGGATGGCGAAGCCATCTTCGACGAGTTCACGCAGCGGCCTCTCGCCCTGATAGTCCGTCGAATGCGCTTCGAAAATGAGCGACGGCAATGTGTTCAGAGTTGCCGCCAGATCGCTGGCCTTGGTCCGATCGTAAAAAATCACATTCTGGTTGCCGAACTCCACGCCCGGCTGCACGACAAGCCCGATGACGCGGGAAAACGCGCTTTCAAGCCCGGCGGCCTGGAATGCTTTGGCGTGAATGGCATGTGTCTGGCGAGCCGCCTCCGGACTGGTCGGGGTGATCGCATCCAAAGCGTGATCGGCGCCACCGGGAGGCGGCACCTCCGTCCCGATGATGTAGACCGGGCTTGCCCCGCCGCTCTGCGCGGCCGCCTGTTCCGCGACGCCCGCCATTCTGGCTGCGCGCTCGGCCACCGTATGGTCGTCTAGCGTCGCCGGTTCACCCGCGCAGCCCATCGATGCATCGAGATGGATCTTGCGGAAGCCGGCGCGGACATAAGCATCGACCATTGTCCCGGCCTGCGCCATCGCCTCCTCGGCGGGCCGGTCTTTCCAGGGATTGGGACCGAGATGATCCCCGCCAAGCACGATCAGCTCTGTCGGGCACTGCTCGACTGCCGCGAGCGCTTTCACCATCGCCGCGAAATCGGACGGCGTCATGCCCGTATAACCGCCCAGATGATTGACCTGGTTGCACGTCGCTTCGATCAGGACGGTGGTGCCGGTTTCCCGGCCGTGGCGCAGTGCAGCTTTGAGCACCAGGGGGTGCGCCGAGCACACCGAGGTTACCCCGATTTTCTTTCCTTCCCTGTGCAGGCCCGGCACATCTTCGATCGCCACACGCATCAGCTTCTTCTCGCCGTTCTTGCCATGAAATCTTCCAGTTCGGCCCGCGTGCCGGCTCCCTCCATGGGGCCGAGGCGTGTGACGTTGCGCGCCCCTGCCGCATTGGCGAATTCGAGCGAAGTCCGCAGCGGCATCCCCAACCGCCGGCATGCGACATAGGCTCCGCCGAAACAGTCGCCGGCGCCGGTGGGGTCCGTTTCCTCGACGATGAGGCCGGGACAATCGGCACTGGCGCCCGTGCTTTGACGGGCTGACGCGCCATGTTCGCCACGCTTCACGGCGATCTCCTTGACCCCTCGTTTGAACAGCGCCTCGATTGCGCGTTCCTCGCCATCCATGCCGGCGGCCAGGAACAATTCATTGCCCGACGGCAGCAGCAGGTCCGCTTTGTCCACCAGGCTCGCGAATTTCTCCTCGGTCTGGCCGTGCGCCAGCAATTCTTTGCGCAGGTTCGGATCGAGCGACATGGTGCCGCCGCGTGCCTTGATCAGCGGGATCGCGCGTTCGGTGATCGCCCAGGCCGCGGGGCTTGCGAACACCGTTCCCATGACGTGGATATGCCCGCAACGCGCGATCAGCGCCTCGACCTGCGGGGTCCATTCCAGTCGAGCGGCGGCGGATTTGGCGATGTTGTAGACGAAATCGCGGCTTCCGTCCGTGCGGTAGCGGACAAAGGCGCTGCCCGTCGGATAATCCGCGGAAACAGCGATGGCGGAAGTGTCTACGCCGTCTCGCTTCAGGCGCTCCATGTTGACCGCGCCGAAATCGTCGTCGCCCACCACGCCCACCATTGCCGCCGCTCCGCCCATACGCGCGCATTGATCGATGAAGATGGCGGGCGCGCCACTCGGAAAGGGGCCAATGAGGTCGATCGGTTCCCGGAAACCGGTGCCTGTCTGCCTCGCGACGATCTCTACCAGGATTTCTCCAATCGTCACGGTTGGCCCGAGCGAGTCCGGTGCAAGCGTTTGGGGGAGGTCGTTCATCAAGCGTCCAATCCTAGGTGTGGTGTCGTTTGCGGTTTCACGACGCCGAGGCGTCTGGACCGGAAACCGCGTCCTTGTTGAGCATCTGGTTGTCGAGCGACATGAAGCGCTGATGCATCATGCAAGCGGCTCCGAAGGCAGCTCCATAGATGGCGCTCTCGTTGAAAACGATCTCGGGGATAGGAAAGGTCGCGGCCTGGAGCTCGCGGATATGCGCGTCGACCCGTGCGGCGACCAATGGATACAATTCCGCGACGGACCCGCCCAGCACGATGCGGTTCGGGTCGATCAGCCGCGAGATCTGCACGACTGCAAATGCGAACAAGACAGCCCATTCTTCGGCGAGCTGCACCGCTTGAGGAACACGATCGCGGACGTCACGCAGGAACAAGTCCAAGTCGGCGTCCGGCCTGTACTGGCGATAGGATGACAGGATGCGGTCGCGCCCGAAGGCCTGCTCCAGATTCCGGTATGTCGGGTTCCGTGTCTTGAGGTGGCCGACTTCTCCGGCCAGGCCATTGCCGCCGCGGAACAACTTGCCGTCGATGACAATTCCGCCACCGACACCGTTCTCGATGACCATGAAGAAGGTGACGCCGCTCGCCGCTTCCGGCTGGCTGTATGTGATGCCGATGCCGAATGCGTTGCCGTCATTTTCCGCGGATACCGGGATCTCGGCCGGAAGAAGGCTGCGGGCAAGGCCTGTGAGATCGACATTGCGCCACCCCAGGATCGGTGCGACGTGGATGAAACCGTCCTGGTTCATTTGTCCGGGCACCGCGATGCCGATGCCCTGACATCGCGCCAGGCTATCCTTCCGCATCTCGAGAAACACCTGTTCGATCGCCATGTGGACCGCGGCCTCCGGATCGCTGTCGTGTCCTTCGAAGCGCGTCATGGCGCTGCGAACGATCTTGCCCGCGAGATCGATCTCGACGCATGTCATATGTTCGACACCGATCTCTATGCCGGCGAAGAAAACGGCTTCAGGCACGATTTCCACGAGGATACCCGGTCTTCCGGCCCTGGGCTGGCCCGCCGGATTCGCGACATCGTTCTCCGCTACTTCGCGAACGAGTCCGGCCTCGACCAACTCCAGGACGATATTGCCGGCGGACGAGCGGTTGACCCCCATATGCCTGGCGAGATCGGCCCGGCTCAAAGGGCCGAAGCGGTGGAGCGCGTTCAGCGTCGCTACCGAATTGCTCTGGCGGATCCTGCGAGGCGAGCTGCTGGCGAAGGTTACATGGTTCATGGCGGACTCCGCATGTTCGTTCCCAGCCTATACTTCACCCGAGCTTGTTTTTCCTCCGGCAACGCAAAGTCCTCAAAGAATGAACCGCCTGATGTCGGAAGCAAGCAATTCCCGCTGCGCCGGACGCGAAGGAGAATGCCGCGAGCGAGCGGCATCCTCCTGTTGGAGCGTCAATTGCCGACAAGCACCTTGTCGACATTCTCGGAGGTCACCGCCAGCCACGGCACGTAGTAATGCTGGTCCTTGCCGTCGTTCCAGGCGAGCTTGCCGCCGTTTACGTCCCAGACAGCCGCGCGCGGCTTGTAGCTGTCGCCGACGATCTTGTGCAGCGCGAGGTCGATCGCCCCTTGCGCCTGTCCGTTGGCATCCTGGAGGATGGACATCGACTGTTCGCCACGCTTGACGGCTTCAAGCGCGTCCTTGATGCCGTCCACGCCGGCGACCGGAACCGTCTTGGGATCCAGGCCGTGGTTGCGGATGCCCTCGATGGCGCCGACGGCCATCTCGTCGTTTTCGGCCAGGACGCCCTGGATCGCATCGCCATGCGAGGTCAGGAAATTCTCCATCAGCGTGATGGCCTCGGCGCGTGACCAGTTGGCGGTGTTCTGCTCCAGGATGGTCACTCCGGGATTTTCCTTCAGCACCTTCTGGATCCCTTCAAGCCGCTGTACCTGGGCCGACTGGCCCAGCATCCCTTCCAGGATCACGACCTTGGCCTGCGGGCCGGCCTTGTCGATCACCGCCTTGGCCAGCATTTCGCCGGCCTCGACATCGTTGGAATTGATGTAGGCGTCGTAGAGCGCGGTGTTGGAAACCATCGTGTTGGAGCCGAACACCGGGATGCCGGCTGCCTTCGCGCGCTCGATCGGTTCATTGCCGGCGTCGATGTCGACCGGGATGAAGATGATCGCGTCGTATTTTTCGGTGATGGCTGTGTCGAACAGGTTCGACTGCGTCAGCACGTCCTGGCGACCGTCGAGAACTGTCAGCGCGGCGGTACCGTCCGCAAGCGCGGGGTGCGCCTTGGCGGCATCGGCCCACAGAACATTGTACTCGGTGTTGAGGCTCTGGACGATCGCCGCGATCTTCAACGTCTTGGCGTCGGCCGAACTCCCCCCGAACACCATGCCTGCAAGGGCAAGGCCGGCCGCTGCTCCCATCAGGAAGCGTCTTGTCGTTTTCATGTGCATTTCCTCCATGTTGCGTGCGGCCGCGCCGCTTGCGCCTGTTACTCTCTCCCGGCTCGGGAGCGGTCGATCAGCACCGCGAGGACGATGATCGAACCCTTGATGATCTGCTGGTAGTATGAGGACACCCCCATCAGATCGAGACCGTTGCTGATCATGCCGATGATCAGCACGCCCACCAGCGTATAGCCGATGCGGCCGATACCTCCGGTGAGGCTTGTTCCGCCGATGACCACCGCCGCGATGGCATCGAGTTCGTAGCCGATGCCCGCCTGTGGCAGGGCGGACGTGGTGCGGGCCGTCAGCATGACACCCGCGAGACCGGCCAGCGCGCCCATGATGACGTAAACCGAAAAGATGATGCCGGTGGTGTTGATGCCGCTCGTCTTCGCGCTGCGCGGGTTTCCGCCCACCGCATAGACCCGTCTTCCGTAAATGGAGTAGCGCAGGACGATTGCCGCGACAGCGAAGACGACGGCGAAAATGATCACCGGTACCGGTATGCCGAGCACGAGACCCTGGCCGAGCCAGCGGAATTCGAGGCTGAGATTGGGAATCGGGCGGCCGCCGCTGTAAAGCAGCGTCGCGCCGCGCGCCACGCTCAGCATTCCGAGCGTGGCGACGAAGGCCGGCACCTTGAAGTAGGCGATCAGCCCGCCATTGACGGCGCCGCAAAGCGCGCCCACGGCGACGCCGGCCGCGACTGCTAGGAGCGGATTGAACGCATCCGCGCCGGTGACCAGGCTGGCCGCCACGGCGCCGGCCAGCGCCAGGAGCGAACCGATGGAGAGATCGATGCCGGCCGTCAGGATCACGAAGGTCATGCCGACAGCCAGCACACCGTTCATGGAGACCTGCCGCAGAACGTTCAGCAGATTGTTGGTGGACAGGAAGTTCGGCGACGCCAGCGACAACACGACGAACAGGAGGATAAACGAGATGACGATGCCATAACGGGCGATGAACTTTCCCAGGCTCATGCCGCTCATGCTTTGACTGGCGGATACCATTGGATTCTTCTCCACGAAATGGATCGTCTGGCTAGGAAGCCAGATGAACGAGGGTTTCCTGGGTGGCCTCGGGTCCGGCGACCTC
The DNA here is from genome assembly GCF_003998715.1 of Mesorhizobium sp. M7A.F.Ca.CA.002.15.2.1. Lineage (NCBI taxonomy): Bacteria > Pseudomonadati > Pseudomonadota > Alphaproteobacteria > Hyphomicrobiales > Phyllobacteriaceae > Mesorhizobium > Mesorhizobium sp. M7A.F.Ca.CA.002.15.2.1. Next base: position 7,545 of record NZ_RZPI01000054.1, on the reverse strand, counting down.
GCCTGCGATGCGGCCCCGGCGAAAAACGACGATGCGATCCGCATTGGCGAGGATTTCGGGCACCTCGGACGAGATCATCAGCACGGCGTTTCCCGCCTTCACGAAATTGCCGAGGAAGGCATAGATCTCGCGCTTGGCGCCTTCGTCGACGCCGCGTGTCGGCTCGTCGCAGATCAGGATCCTGGGGTTGGTGTCGACACAGCGCGCAAGGACAACCTTCTGCTGGTTGCCGCCGCTCAGGGATTGGACGGGCAGGTCCGGCGACGCCGTCTTGATGGAGAAGCGCTTGATGTGCTCGACCACGCTCCTGCCTTCCGCCGATCCGTTCATGAAGCCCTTGCGCGCATAATGCGGCAGGTTGGCCACGGTGATGTTGTGGGCGACCGACGCGGTCAGTGACAGGCCCGTCTGCTTGCGGTCCTCCGTGACCAGCGAAATGCCGGCGCCGATGGAATCGGCGGGCGTCTTGAGATCGATGGGCTTGCCCTCGATCAGCACCTGGCCGGAATCCCGCGGCTCGTTTCCGTAGAGCGCATTCACGAACTCGCTGCGACCGGAGCCGAGAAGCCCGTATATGCCGACGATCTCTCCCGCATGAACGGTCATGTCGATGTCGGCGAACTTTCCCTTCGATGCAAAGCCGCGGGCTTCGAGCAAGGGTTTCTGCGGGCCGGTATCCTTCGGTTCGCGATGATGGTCCAACAGGTCGCGGCCGACGATCGACCGGATCAGGCCCTTGCGGTCGATTTCGGAAATCGATCCGCCGCCTACGAAACGGCCGTCGCGGAAGACCGTATAATCGTCGGCGATCTCGAAGATCTCGGTCAGGCGGTGCGAGACATAAATGATGCCTACGCCCTCCGCGGTCAGAGTGCGGATCGCGTCGAACAGCATCTGCGCCTCGCGCTCGCCAATGGCCGAGGTGGGTTCGTCCATGATCAGGATGTCGCTGCGGCGGCTGATTGCCTTGGTGATCTCGACGAGTTGGGCCTGCGCGATCTTTCGATCGCGCAACCGCGCACCAGCGGGGATGTTGAATTTCAACCGCGCCAGGATCGCCTCCGCGTCGCTTAGCATGCACTTGTCGTCGACGAAGAAGCGGCCGCGCCGCTGTTCGCGGCCGAGATAGAGGTTCTCGGCGACGGTCATGTCCAGGAACGGGCTGAGCTCCTGGGTGATGATGGCGATACCGGCATCGAGCGCCTCGGCGGGGGAGGAGAAATTCACCTCCCGGCCTTTCACCGTGACGGATCCGGCGTCGCGCCGCAGCATCCCCATCAACACGCCGAGGAAGGTGGACTTGCCGGCACCGTTGCCACCGCACAAGGCATTGACCGTCCCGGCGCGCAACCGAATCCGCCCGTCGACCAGGGCGGGAACGCCTGCAAAGCTCTTCGCGACATTTTCGGCGCTGAGGAGAAGCGGCGCGGTGGCGCCGTTCTCGTTGGTGATAGCTTCGTTCTGCGTCATCTTCCCGTCCTCCTCGGGATGAGATGGCGCGGGCGCTTGTCGGCCCGCAGCCCTTTCGTCTTCAGGCAGCCTTGTTGATCTCGGCCCGGCGCACGGCTTCTTCCCAACGGCTTTCGATGAAAGCCTTGGCATGCGCGGCGAGCGGATTGTTGTCGGTCCAGGTGTCGCGCCAGATGCCGCACACACGCGACAGGGCTTCATCGACGATGGCGCTGGAGAAGCTCTCGAAGGTGACGTCGCGATTGTGGAAGCCAATGTCCACCAGCGCGGAAAAGATGCTCGCGAAATCGATCGTACCGGTGCCGAGATAGCCGCGGTAGTTCTCGTTGAAGTGGAAATAACCGAGCTTGTCCCCAGCCAGACGGATCGCCTCGGCCTGGCTCGCCTCCTCGATGTTCATGTGGAACGTGTCGAGATGCAGGAAGACGTCGTCGCGGCCGGTGTCCTTGATGAACTTCAGGCCTTGCGCGGTCGTGTTCAAGAGGTTGGACTCGAAGCGGTTCACCACTTCCAGAACGATCTGCACGCCGCTATCCCTGGCCACCTCGGCTGTCGCGGCGATGGCGTCGGCGCTGTTCATCCAGCCGGTTCGCGTGGGCAGCCCGTCATACTTGCCGTGCATCGAATAGAGAATGCCGCCCAATCGGATGCCGCCGATGTCGCGGACCGCCTTGACCGCGTCGGACAAGAGCGCCTTTCCCTTGGTGACCACGGCCTTGTCCTCGCTCGAGACGTCCGCATCCGCCGACAGGCCCATCGTGACCACGATCTCGATGTCCAGTTCCTTGGCTTGCTTCGCCAGGCGGTCGAGGTCGAATTTCTCGGGCCGCAGATAAGCGAACTCGATCAGCCGGTAACCATGATCCGCCGACTTGGCGAGTGCCATTTCCAGGCCCTCCTGGGTCAGGCCGTTTGTCCAGACAAATGAATGGATACCAAGACGCCGCATTCAGATCCTCCGATAATCAGGTTTGCATGTTAAAGATACAAACTTGATCCTGAATGCCTAAAATTCAGCTTCGGCGCAAGAGGAATTCTGGCATTGGTCGGCGCGAGCCAATCATGCCGGATTAAAAAAATGCTGGAAAACAAATGGTTGAGAGGCATCATGGAGATGCGAGAAAATCTTCTCTGACCTATGCGAGAAACGGGATATGCAGCTTTTGACAACAAATATCCCGTCACTTGCGCAGACCGAGCGGCATGGACCGCTCGCTCGGCGAGACGCAAGGCGAATGCGGAACGAGCGGAACCCGGTCCAACGTTCGTTGGTTCCTGCCAAGGCATTCGCTTGGGACCAGCCGGCGGACGCCCGATCCTCCGGCTTGCCCAAGCGCGCACCCGGACGCGGCGACGCGCAAACCCTCAGCCGGGAAACAGGTCCAGGATCGACGACAGACGGTTGGCACTGAGATCGATGTCGCTGAGCGGGCCGCCGCTGGGGAGATAGCCAACCACGAACAGACCGGCGGCCCGTGCGGCCTTGGTGCCGGTGCGGCTGTCTTCCACAGCGACGACGGATCCCGGAGCTATGGCGAGCTGCCGGCAGGCCTCGCGATAGGGCGTTGGGTCGGGTTTGCCGACCGTAACGTCGTCGAGGCTGATTGTGAGGCTCATATGGTCGAGCACGCCGAGCGCATCCAGATTGGCATTGACGACTTGCCGGCCGGAATTTGACACGCAGACCTGCGGGACGCCGCGGTCAGCCAGGGTCCGGATCGTCTCGACCGCCTCGGGGATCGGGATGGCGTCCGCCCGGTTGGCGACGTAGTGGGCATTGATGGCGGCGAGCCACTCCGCCTGGTCAAGCCCGACTGGGAGGCGCGGACGCAGCATTGTCCAGACGTCGCCCATATGGATGCCGCGAAAGGCTTGGTCGGGCAGGTCGTCAAGATCGACGTTCCAGTTGCGGCAGCCGGCGAGGAGAGATTGATGATGCAACGGCTCGCTGTCGATCAGCGTTCCGTCGATGTCCCAGGCGACGGCGCGATACATCACGATGGCGATCCCGCTTTGGTCGCGCCAGGAGCCGATAGGCGTGTATAGAGATCGCGATAGCGGCGGTAACCGTCGCGGTAGATGTCGGCCTTTCGCGGGTCGGGATCGAGCCGGTCGGCGAAGCTGACGAAACCGGAAACGCCCGACCAGTCGTCGGTCAGGCCGGTGCCTATCGCCGCCGTCCAGGCAGCGCCGATGCAGGAGCCGGGGTGCCCGGTCAGGCGTTGGACCGGCTTTTGCAAGACATCCGCGACAATCTGCATCCAGACCTTGCTGCTTGAGCCGCCGTCGGAGGCGAGATAGCGCTCGGTCCGATGGCCCATGTCGTTGAGCACCTCGACATGATGCGCGATGGCAAAGGCATAGGCCTCGAGCAAAGCGCGCCAGACATGGCCGATATCGTGCGAAAGCGTCAGGCCGTCGATCACGCCGCGGGCCGCTGGATCATGGATCGGCGTCTTCTCGCCAAGGAAATAGGGCAGGATGATGAGGCCGTCGGCACCGGCGGGACGCTCTGCCGCCAGCGCATCGAGCCGCTGGTGTACGGAAATACCCTCGGCCTGTGCCGCGGCCATCTCGCCGCCGGCGAAATTGCGTACGAACCAGTTGAGGGCGGAGCCGCCTGTCGACATGCAGCCATTGGGCATGAACAGGCCCGGGACCAGGTGATAATCGAGATACATGCGCGGATCGGGCTTGATCTGATCGGTAGCGATCAGGATATCGACCGAGCCGCCGAATTTCAGGAGGACATCGCCCGGCTTGGCGACGCCGGCGCCAAGCGCGGAGGCGATCATGTCGGCTGCACCGCCGACGACCGGTGTTCCCGCCATCAGGCCTGTCTCATCGGCGGCCTTCGCCGAGACGGAGCCGAGGATCTCATGCGAGGCGATCTTTCGTGGCACGGCCGAGCGCGGTATGTGCGCGAGCGCCACCAGATCGTCGTCGATCCGGTGCGTCGAAACGTCGACGAAGCCGGCCTCCAGCGCCCAGTTCTGCTCGACCGCACGTTCGCCGGTGAGGCGCCAGTTGATATAATCGTAGGAGCCGAAAACGGTGGCGATGCGGCTGAACACCTCCGGCTCGTGACGCTCAATCCAGCGCAGCTTTGCGGTGACGAGCTGTTGGTTGATGCCGTTGCCGGCCTTGGCGATGAAAGCCGTCTCATCGCATTCGGTCCGCAGTTCGGCCACTTCGGCGCCACAGCGGCCGTCGCTCTGCTGGATGCTCGGCCGCAGCACTTCGCCCTTCTCGTTCAGAAGAACGACCGCCGGCAGCATGCCGGTGGTGCCGACCGCCACGATTTCCTCGGCCTTGATGCCGCTGGTCCTGAGCAACTCCTGCACGATGTCGCGGACATTGGTCCACCATTGCGCGGGATCTTCCTCGGCCCAGCCCGCATGCTCGGAATGCAGCGTGACGGGGCGCGAGGCGAGGCCCAGCACCTGATCGGGAAGCCGGATCAGGATGCCGATCGTCGAGGTGGTGCCGATATCGAGACCGAGAACGAACGCCATGTCGAATCCATTGAAATGCTGGGAAGGGCAGGCGGGCGAAACCTGTCTGCCTCGTTGTGTCGCACTGCTCGATACCAGTCGATCATTCCGGACGCCGGCCTGCAACGATCGATATGATCACCGCGAGCCGGCGCGATGGCCGGCATCGCCGTGGAAGCCGTCCTCAGCGCAAAGTGGCGACAACATCCATGAAGCGCTTGACCCGATCGCCGTCGACGGCGTTCCAGGTATTGCCACCGATCTTGAAATGGGTCCCGATCACGACGCCGCTCGCCAGCGAAAGGACGTCGCGGACATTGTCGATGTTCACGCCGGTGTTGGCGAAGACCGGCACGTCCTTGATCGTCTCGCAGACGCTGCGCAGGTGGGACTGGTCGGCCGGCTGGCCGGTGATCGGACCGGAGACGAGGATCGCGTCTGCCATCGACGAGAACACCGCGCTCTTGGCACGCAATTCAATCGGGCGCTGGTCGAGCGAGTGTGCGAACTCGGCATTGATGTTGAAGAGAAGCTTCATGTCGTCGCGACCAAGGTTGTGCCGCAGGCGCGAGGCGGCGGCGCAATCGGGCTCCCACAAGCCCATATCGGAAGCGAACAGGCCGGTGAAGATCTCGCGCACGAAACGGGCTCCGGTGGCAGCTCCGATCGCGACGCTGGCAGTCGGATCCCAGAGATAGTTGACGCCAAACGGCACTCTCAGCTCGGGCTTCACCGCCTGGACGATGGCAGTCATGGCGGCAATGCCCTCGGGCGGCGCCTTGAAGACATAGGGGCGGTCGTTCTCGTTGCCGAACATGATGGCATCGACGCCGCCGTTCTGCAGCTTGCGGATGTCGGAGAGTACGCCATCGATCAGCTTGTCGAGGCCGCCATCGGCATCATAGAGGGGCGTTCCCGGCAGGGCACCGATATGTGCCATCGAGATGACAGCCTTCTTCTTGTCGCCGAAAAATTCAAATACCATCGAGTCTTCTCCTTGGGGATAAAGTGAAAATGGCGCGCCTCAGTCGCGCGTCAGTGGCGGCGCGATGCGCAGGTCGACCTTGGCCGCGGCGAGCGCCGCGACGATCTTGGCCGGCGGCTCGGCATCGGTGATGAGGATGTCGAAGTCCGACAGTGGCGCTATCCGCACCAGCGACATGCGCAGGAATTTGGCGGAATCGCACAGGACGATCTTGGTGCCTGACCGCCTCAGATAGGCGCGCTTCATATCGGTATCATCGAAGGAATAATCGAAGAGGCCGTCCGCTGTGATACCGGAGACGCCGATCACGGCGACATCGAACCACAGCGCCTCGAACTGGGCGATGGCCGCAGGCCCGCCGGTCGACATCTCGTCGGCCCGTACGCGGCCGCCGGCAACATAGACTTCGGGCACACCGCCATTCAGCGCCGCCGCGATCCTGAGGCTGTTGGTGAACACCTTGGCGTGCGGAAGGTCCCTGAGGTGCTCGGCCATCAGATAGGTGGTGGTGCCGACATCCAAAGCGATCGTGCGGTATCCCGAAACCAGCGCGGCCGCGGCCGCGGCAATCGCGGCCTTCGGGTCGCGGCGCTGGCGCAAGCGCGAATCGAAACTCGGCTCTTCGCTGTCCATGGCGACCAGCGGCGGGTTGTCGGCCTCGATCGCGCCGCCATGGATTCGGACCAGCCTACCCTCGCGTTCCAGTTCGACGAGATCGCGGCGGATCGTCATGTCGGAAACGGCAAGTTCGGCCGCTGCCGCGGCGACGGTGAGCGACCCCGTCCGGCGCAGCAAAGCCAGGATGCGTGCCTGCCGGTCGTGCGCGAGAAGGCGCTGACGATCGGCGTCGCGCGGTGCGCCATGCGGCGATGTCTCAGGAAGGGTGGTGTCGTCTGCCATCGATGTATCCGGTGGGTAAGCCGCCGACGAAGCGGTCTGCTGATCTTCACACTACCGCATGATCAAACATTTTCAAACAAAAATATGTTTGCAGTGTTCGATTTTATTGGTATGCATCTCGATATCAACAAAATGCGTTCCGCCATCAAGCAGAGAGAATACGACCATGCCGGCTGTCTCCGTCACGCCTCCCGTGCTTGCCGAACTCGCGGGCAAGCGAGCCTTCGTGACGGGCGGTGGCGCGGGGATCGGCCGGGCGATCGCGACCGCCCTGACGCGGCAGGGCGTCGCCGTGGCGATCGGCGATCTGGATCCCAAGGCGGCACGTCAGGCGGCTGAGGAAATTGGTGGCGGTGCCGCCGCCGTCACGGTCGATGTCCGCCGCCGCGATTCCGTCGAGGCGGCCTTCTCCACCGTACTGGAAGCGCTTGGCGGCTGCGACATCCTGATCGCCAATGCCGGCGTGTCCACCATGCAGCACGCGCTCGATCTGACCGACGAAGAGTGGGACTTCAACTTTTCGGTCAATGCCCGCGGTGTATTCCTGGCAAATCAGATCGCTGGACGGCATTTTGTCAAGCAGGGCACGGGCTGCATCGTCAACACCGCCTCGCTTGCCGCGAAGGTCGGTGCGCCGCTCCTGGCGCATTATTCGGCATCCAAGTTCGCCGTGCTCGGCTGGACGCAGGCCTTTGC
>NZ_RZPI01000549.1:0-3872 GCF_003998715.1 Mesorhizobium sp. M7A.F.Ca.CA.002.15.2.1 | reverse complement strand
CGCCCAGGCCGCGCTTCCAGTCCGGCATCGCAGCGATATAGGCCTGCACCGGGGCGTCGCCGTCGCCCTTGGCGATTTGCGGGTTGCCGCCGGAGAGCAGCACTGGCGCAGCCTTGGCCTCGGTCGATTGTCCCTGCGTCTTGGCCACTCTGCCCCACTCCTACCCGCCGGCACGCTGCACGCCGCGTCCCTTGGCGGCATAGGGCAGCACGAACATGTACAGGCCGCTGAGCAGCAGCAGGAGGAGCGGCAGGAGCGGCGAGTAGACCACCCAGGCGGGAGGCTGCCTGAATGCCATGGTGGCGAAGTTGGCGATGACGGTCAGCGCAAAGATGATCGACAGCCAGCGATGCATTTGCCGAACCCACTTGTTCCAGTCCAATAGTTCCTCCTGTCAAAACAGCCGGTGCGGGCCACCGATCCGCACCTGCGAGTTTCAATCTATCCGCGCCAGGACCTGACTCAGATTTGCAAAGTACTGTCGCCACCCGCTCGTCGCGCCCCGATACGCCTGCTCCTGATCCGGCCGGAAGCCGGACTGTTCCATACGCAACCGGGTGCCTGTGCTGGTCGGCACGAGGGTCCAGGTGACGACACTCTCAAGGCCATAGGCCTGCCAGGTGTAGGACAGTGTCTTGTTCAACTCGACGGCTGTTACCTGACAGTCCACAACGATGCTCACGTCAGGTTGCGGTTCCTTCCGCAGCTTGAAGCGGTGGTCCACGACTGGCTTGAAGTCGTTCTTCATCAGCCATTCCTCGATCAGATGCGGTTGGGTCAGCGCGCGCCAGATTTTTTCCGGCGGATAGGGGATCTCACGTTCGACGATGACAGAGCGCGTTTCGGTCGCAATGTTGGTCATTGGTCGATTCTTTTGAGCAAATTTTCGAGATCGTCGAACCGGCTCTGCCAGAACGCGTTCATCTGGTTCGTCCAGTCGGTCAGTGGGGAAAGTGCTGCCAGTTGGGCGCTGTAATGGGTCTGCCGTCCTTGATGGCGATCGCGCACCAGCCCGGCCTGCTTGAGCACGCCGAGATGCTTCGACACCGCAGGTTGAGAGACCCCCGACTGAGCCGTCAGGGCGCCGACCGTCTGCTCGCCTTGCCGGCACAGGCGCTCGAAGATCGCGCGACGCGTCGGATCGGAGAGCGTTCTGAAGAGGACATCGTGAGCGTTCGTCATCCGGGATCGATAACCCTGTGGCTATTGATTTACGTATAACTGTCGAGATATGGATATGTCAAGCGGGGGTGTTGACGGTCCCGATCCGGCGGTTTCCAAAAAAATCTTTCCATTGCCCCAAGGATTAGCCATTAGCCTTCGTCCAACAGGCAAATGATGGCGATGATGCTGGATGAGAGCGAAGCCTCCGACGCCGAACTGATCGGGCGGGCGAAGGGCGGAGACAGGAGGGCCTTCAGCACATTGCTGGAAAGGCACTATGACTTCGTCTATCGCGCCGCCTATCGCTGGTGCGGCAGGAAGGCCGATGCCGAAGACATCGCCCAGGAAGTCTGCGTCAGGCTGGGCAAAGCGATCCGCGACTATCGCGGCGGCGGCGCCTTCACCACATGGCTCTATTCCGTGACGATGAACGCCGCGCGCGACGTGATGCGAAAGTCCGCCCGCGAGACCGTCAAGACCGAGGCCTATGGCGTCCATGCACTGATCTCGGGCGAGGCGTCGGTCGAACCGGAAGACCCTGCCGAAGCGCTGTGGGCGGCCGTCCGGCGATTGCCGGACAAGCAGCGCGACGCGGTGCTGCTGGTCTATGGCGAAGGGTTGAGCCATGCGGCCGCGGCCGAGGCGATGACAATCTCGGAGACGACGGTTTCCTGGCACATCCATGAAGCGAAGAAACGGCTGAAGACGCTGATGCGCGCGGCCGGGGAAGTGTGACCATGGTTGACGACAACGAACTCAACAGACTGCGCGATATAGCAGCGCCGGCGCCCGCCAAGGATGCCAAGGCACGTGCTTTCGAAGCCGCCCTGCGTGCATACGATCAGGAAAATATTTCTGCCGTTACCCAAGGATCGGTTGGCGGGCTTCGTCTCACAGAGCGAGCACAAAAGCTCTGGAGCGAGATCATGCAAAAGAAACTCATTGCCACGCCGGTTCTTGCCGGGCTCGTCGCCCTGCCGATCGCCGGATACGCCACCTTCCATATGCTGAGGGAACAGCCGCCGAAATTCGGCGGCGACGAGAAAATCACCGAGACGCTGGCCGACAAGCCGGCGACCGTCAAGCCGGCGACCGTCAAGCCGACGACCGCCGAGCCGAAGCCGGCTCCGACCGGGCTGGAGACGGACAAGAAAGCCGACGCCGATGTGGAAAGCCGCGACGCGACCGATGCGCCTGTGGCGCCGGCCTCGCCGCAGAAATCCGAATCGACCGTTGCTTCCGGCGCGGCACAACAGAATGCACTGGAGCGCGGTGTGCTGGCCGAGCCTGCGCCACCGGCACCGACAGGCGAATTCGCATTGGATGGCGCCGTAAGTGCGCCCAGTACGTCGCGGGCCCGCATGCCGGCCGAGTCCAAGCTGATGGCGCCGCAGCAGCCGTCGACCTTGCCGGCCGACCAGATGCAGCCGCAACCGGAAAACCGCGACCGCATCGAGGATTTCAAGACCAATCCGGTGCATGCGGCACTCGAGGATCCGGTCTCGACCTTCTCGATCGACGTCGACACAGCCTCCTATTCCTTCGTGCGCAGCTCGCTGAAGCAGGGCACCCTGCCGCAGGTCGATACTGTCCGCGTCGAGGAGATGATCAACTACTTCCCCTATGACTGGAAGGGTCCGGAGTCGGCCTCGACACCATTCAACTCGACCGTCAGCGTCATGCCGACGCCGTGGAACACGCATACCAGGCTGATGCATGTCGCCATCAAGGGTTTTGACGTCAAGCCGACCGAGCAGCCGAAGGCCAATCTGGTCTTCCTGATCGATGTCTCGGGCTCGATGGACGAGCCGGACAAGCTGCCGCTGCTCAAATCGGCTTTTCGGCTGCTGGTCAGCAAGCTGAAGGCCGACGACACGATCTCGATCGTAACCTATGCGGGTGACGCCGGCACGGTCCTGGAGCCGACCAAGGCGTCCCAAAAGGACAAGATCCTCAGTGCCATCGACAATCTGACGCCCGGCGGCAGCACGGCCGGCGAGGCGGGCATCAAGGAAGCCTACAGGCTGGCGCAGAAATCCTTCGTCAAGGACGGCGTCAACCGGGTGATGCTCGCCACCGACGGCGACTTCAATGTCGGCCAGAGCGACGACGACGATCTGAAGCGGCTGATCGAAAAAGAGCGCAAGACCGGTGTCTTCCTGTCGGTGTTCGGCTTCGGCCGCGGCAATCTGAACGACCAGATGATGCAGACCATCGCCCAGAACGGCAACGGCACCGCCGCCTATATCGACACGCTGGCCGAAGCCGAGAAGGTGCTGGTCGAAGATGCATCGTCGACGCTGTTCACCATCGCCAAGGACGTCAAGATCCAGGTCGAGTTCAATCCGAACAAGGTCTCGGAATATCGCCTGATCGGCTACGAGACCCGCGCCTTGAACCGCGAGGATTTCAACAATGACCGCGTCGATGCCGGCGATATCGGCTCGGGCCATTCCGTCACCGCGATCTATGAAATCACGCCAAAGGGCAGCGGCGGCGAACAGATCGACGCGCTGCGTTATGGCCAGGCGTCGGTGGACAATGGCGGCGTTGCCAATGCGGACGAATATGCCTTCGTCAAGATCCGCTACAAGCTGCCGAATGAAGACGTCTCGAAGCTGATCACCACGCCGGTGACCTCGGCCAACGAGATCTCGTCTTTCGACCAGGCCAGCACCGACCAGCGCTTCTCCGTCGCGGTCGCCGCC
>NZ_RZPI01000548.1:0-3874 GCF_003998715.1 Mesorhizobium sp. M7A.F.Ca.CA.002.15.2.1 | reverse complement strand
CGCCATGGTGTTCCAGTCCTATGCGCTGTTTCCGCATCTGAAGGCATCGGACAATATCGGTTTCGGCCCGAAGATACGCGGCGAGACGCGCACGGTAATCGATGAGAAGGTCAAGAAGGCGTCCGGGGTCCTCAATCTCTTCTCCTATCTCGACCGCTATCCCCGCCAGCTGTCGGGCGGCCAGCGCCAGCGCGTCGCCATGGGCCGCGCCATCGTGCGCGAACCGTCTGTGTTCCTGTTTGACGAACCCCTGTCCAATCTCGACGCACAATTGCGCGTGCAGATGCGCGTCGAGATCAAGGCTCTGCACCAGCGGCTGAAATCGACGATCGTCTACGTCACCCACGACCAGATCGAGGCTATGACCATGGCCGACCGCATCGTCGTGATGGATCGCGGCAGGATCCAGCAGGTCGGGGCGCCGCTGGAGCTTTATGACAGGCCGGCCAACAAGTTCGTCGCCTCCTTCCTCGGCTCGCCGTCGATGAGTTTCGTCTCGGGTTCGCTCAAGACGACGCTTGAGAAAACCTGGTTCGAATCGGCCGGTGGCGGGCGGCTGGCGCTTGCCGGCAAACAGGTGCCGGCGGACAGCGCGGTGGAGGCCGGCATCCGGCCCGAGCATTTTGTCATCGGCGAGGCTGTCGACGCGATGGCGATCAGGGTGGATGTCGTTGAGCCCACCGGCTCCGAAACACATGTCTATGGCGCTATCGGTGCTGATACGGTACGCGCCGTGTTCCGTGACAGGGTGCCGGTCAGGCCGGGAGACCTGCTGCCGGTCTCGGTCGATCCCGGCAACATCCATCTGTTCGACAAGGCGACGGGCCTGCCTCTATGAAAATATCAGCATGAAGACGCCGGCCGACATCATCACGCGCCTGCAGCTGATGTCGCAGGACGGAACGAAGTCGGATCGCAAGCTGGCCGGCTTCGTGCTGGCAGACCTCGACTTCGTTTCCAAGGCGGCGATTTCGGAAATTGCCGCGCGCGTCGGTGTCAGCGAGCCGACGGTGACGCGGTTCTGCCGCAACCTCGGCTGCGAGGGCCTGCGCGACTTCAAATTCTATCTGGCGCAAGCCATCGCCATCGGCGGCCAGTATCTGTCGCCGGAGCCGTTGAGCCGCGATGCCCGCGAACAGCGCATCGCTTCCGCCATCACCGAAGCGGCGATATCGGCCATCCAGCGCGCCAGCGAAAACCTCGACATGACGACGCTGGTCGCCGTCGCCGCACGCATCGCGGTTTCCGGCAATGTGCTGTGCATCGGCTCCGGTGGCATTTCGTCGATGATGGCGACCGAAATGCAGAACCGGCTGTTCAGGCTTGGCGTGTCGGTGCTGGCGCAAATCGACGGACAGTTGCAACGCATGTACGCCGCCGTCGCCACCCCCGACACCACGCTGATCGCCTTCTCCGTCTCCGGCTATGCACGATCGGTCATCGATGCGGTGCAGGTCGCCCAGCAATATGGCGCCACGACGATCGCCATCACCCCGCCGGACTCCGCGCTCGCCAAGGTCGCCGACACGGTCATCCATTTCCAGTCGCTGGAAGACGGCAATATCTACAAGCCGACATCGTCGCGCTATGCGCTGCTGTCGATCGTCGACATGATCGTCACCTCGGTCGCCGAGACGCGCGGACCAAGGGTTCTGGAAAATCTGCGCCGCATCAAGCAGAGCGTCAACACGTTGAAAGTTGACGATCCGCGTTTGCCGCTGGGGGATTGACCCTCCGGCAAGGACATCAGGCCTGATGGCCGAGCGCCTCGATGCTTTTCGCCAACGTCTCCGGATCGCCTTCAATGCGCACGGTCTTCAGCCGCGCCGTGCCGCCGGCGACAACCGAGACGGCGGACCCCGGCACGCCAATCGCCTTGGCAATCAGCTTTTCGAGCGCATGATTGGCGGCGCCGTTTTCCGGCACGGCGCGGACGCGCGCTTTCAGATGGCTTCGCTCGTCCGCCGTGGTCTCGATGCCTTCGAGCCTGTCCAGCGCAGCCTTCGGCGTCAGCCGGACAAACACGTCGACACCATCATCGCGCAGGCGAAACGGCGCGCTCATACGATCATCGGGCTCACAGGACCAGAGGCGCCACACTGGTCAATATGAACTGCCGCAGGAAGAACAGGATCAGAAGCAGGATGATCGGCGAGATGTCGATGCCGCCAAGGTCCGGCATGAAACGGCGGATCGGCCGCAACGCCGGTTCGGTCAGCCGATAGAGCATGTTGCCGATGGAACCGACGAACTGATTGCGCGAGTTGACGACGTTGAAGGCGTAAAGCCAGGAAAAGATCGCCGATGCGATGATGATCCACCAGTAGAGGTCGAGCGCCATGACGATTGTCTGAATGAGGGCGAGCATGCCGGTCTCCAATTGTTGCCGACATGTAGCCATTGCACGCGAAACCGGCAAGGGCCGCCTGCCACGGTGCGCCGGTACGGCTGCCAGCCACTGGATTTCGGCAAACCTCCGCCTTGACAGGAAACCGCAGCGCCCGATAAATGCGCCCATCCGCTGGACGGGGCTGTAGCTCAGCTGGGAGAGCGCGTCGTTCGCAATGACGAGGTCAGGAGTTCGATCCTCCTCAGCTCCACCAGCGGATTAATTCCTCGCTCTCCGCGCCATATGCACTCCGCGACGCTCGTCCGGGCTTGCCTCCACGGCTGGCATTTGCCGTGCCGGCGCGCCTAAAAGGCCGCGCGCCGCGCCGCCTGTTTTCGCAATCTCCGGCAAGACTTTTGTCAATTGGACTTATGGCGGAAGCGCTCGTCGATTGTTTCCGTTTTTTTTGCAAACCGCCCCACTAAATTGACGTTACCAAATCAGTTTTTTCTGTGCGTTGTGGCCAAGGCGTTTCGGCGGGGGCGACCGGAGACGCTATATGGATTTCGAGTTGAAATGAAAAACCCGCCCGCGGAAGCAAAGACGTGTCAATTCGCGAGAATCTCGCTGCAAATCTTAGACGGCTGAGCAAGGACCATGCCTCCGTAAGTGCGGTATGCCGTGAGCTGCACATCAATCGCACGCAGTTCGAACGCTACCTGCAAGGGCAGACCGTTCCCAACAAGGCCACCGCCAAGCTGATATGCGATTACTTTCGGATCGACGAGGCCGAACTGTACCAGGATCCCGGCGCACCCGAGCCCGCGATGCGTGGCCTGCCGCCGGTTTCCGAGAGCCTGTTCAACCAGATGATCCGCCCTCCCAGTCCTTCGATCGCGGGCGGCACCTATTTCACCTATTTCTCGATCCCGGGCCGCCTCGACCTCCTGATGCGCTCGGTGACCTTCGTGCGGCGCGAAGCCGAACTGGTCACCTTCCGAAGGGTCACCGGATGGTCGGAGCGCCAGGGATCGACCTGGGCACGAGCGCGCGGCAATCACTATGGCGTGGCGATCTCGCGGCTGAACTGGATCTATTTCAGCGGCATCAATCGCCGACAGACCGGAGAGCCGTCGCTGATCTCCGTGCAATGGGCTCCCATCTCCGAACCGGTGCTGATGGGCAAGGCCATGCTTCTGACGGAGGCCGGCCCGGCATTCGTGTCCGTCATCATGCGGCGCGACATTGCCAATATCCAGGCAAGGGATGCCATCAGCATGGCGCATGTCATCAGCCTCGACGATGCGGGCGTCGACCAACTGGTTGTCAGCCTGACCCGGGACGGGTTGGGCTAATCCCTCGGATCGCCGTGTCTTACGCCAAATAAGAATAAGCGTACGCCGATAAAGCGTATGCCAACGATTGTCTACTCTGTATCTGAATAAAATCGATATTTTACACTTTAATGCCAGGAAAGATAATCCACACGTCCGTCTTCGGCTCGTGGTTTTACTATAATTTTAACAAACCATTAACTCTTCCGAC
>NZ_RZPI01000547.1:0-3874 GCF_003998715.1 Mesorhizobium sp. M7A.F.Ca.CA.002.15.2.1 | reverse complement strand
GACGCTCGACTATGCCCGCTCGAATCTTGGCCGCGGCACCGAGCTCGCCAAGAGCGGCTACCTCGCCAAGGACGGCTTCGACCAGCGCACCAGCACCTTGCGCGAAGCGCAGGCATCGCTGGCGCTGAACCAGGCGGCGGTCCGCACGGCAGAGCTCAATCTGAGCTACGCTGAAATCCGGGCGCCGTTTGCCGGGCGCCTTGGCCGCAACCAGGCCTCGGTCGGAACGCTGGTCAGCGTCGCCGGCACCGTGCTCAACACGCTGGTGCAGCTCGACCCGATCTACGTCACCTTCAACCCGAGCGAGACGGATCTGACCGAGATCGAGCAAGCCCGTGCGAACGGCCCGATCGAAGTGGATGTCCTGCTCCCCGGCCAGACCGAGGCAAGCCAGAAGGGCGAGCTTACCTTCATCGACAATTCGGTCGACCGCTCGACCGGCACGATCACGGCGCGCGCGACGATCGGCAATGGCAAGTTCACGCTGCTGCCGGGCCAATATGTCCGTGTCCGGCTGCATGTGAGAGAGCAGGCCGATGCGCTGATGGTGCCACAGACGGCGCTGGGCTCAAGCCAGCTCGGCAAATATCTCTATGTCGTCGGCAAGGGCAATACGGTCGACCAGCGGCTGGTTTCGCTCGGACCGACGAGCGGCGATCAGGTCGCCATCCTCAGCGGCGTCGCCGAGGGCGACCAGGTGATTACGGGCAATCTGCAGAAGATCGGCCCCGGAGCGCCCGTATCGCCGATACCGGAAAAGCCGGCCACCTGAACACCCCCGTCAGGATCCGGCTTCAGCGCGGCGCCCCGGCCTTCCCACAGGTCGCGGGCGCCGCTCGACTGAGCAGTTCCACCAGACCGGCAACATCGGCCCGGTCGGCCTTGGCCGGCGGCATGAATGCACAATAGGGGTGCCCGAGGTGCACCGAGACGAGGAGAGCGCAATCAGCCGACCGGCCTCCAGATCGGCGTGCGCCATGACCCGCTGGCCAAGCGCGATGCCCAGGCCGAGCCTTGCCGAGGCGATCGGCGTCGGTGAGCGCGATGCGGTTGCCGCTGCGCACGAACAGCTGCTTGCCGAACCAGGTTTCGAGATTGCGTATCTGCTGGCTGACCGCCGCCGACGAAACGCCGAGTTCAGAGGCGGCCAAAGTGAAGCCGCCGGCACGGGCGGCAACTTCAAAAGCCTTGATCGCATTCAGCGGCGGCAACCGTTCCACAGCGGCTCCATATGACTCGCCAGAGGGAATTTCGAAACGGTCTCTGCAGCGTTGGCCAATCAATTGAGATAGCCTCTTGTTAGATTGTCGACAATCTGCTTGTCTTGCTTTCGGTTTCCTGGGAGTGGCCGAATGGCGAAAGCGGATTTCAGTCCTATCGCGGATACGACGCGACGCGCCGAGATCGTTGCGCTGTTGCGGCGCGCGATCCTGACCGGCCAGCTCGCGCCCGGCCAGAAGCTCAACGAGCTCCGTATCTCCGAACAGATGCGGGTCAGCCGCGCGCCGCTGCGCGAGGCGATGCGCGAGCTGGTCCAGGAAGGGATCCTGACCAGCATCCCCTATGCCGGCACCTTCGTCATCGAGGTCACAGCCAAGGACATCGACGATGCCTATTCGTTCAACAAGGTGATGGACGAGCTGGCCATCGAGCGGGCGTGGCCGCTGCGTGACCAGCGCTTCTTCGACGAGCTCGACCGGCGCCACGAAGCCGTGAAGCAGGCGACCCGCGCATTGGACACGACACGCCAGATCGAAACCGCGCTGCAACTGCATGGCCTGATCTACGAATGGGCCGACAATTCGGTGCTGCTGGAAACCTGGCAGCGGCTGACCAGCCGGCTGCAGATGTATTTCGCGCTCCACCAGCATGCCCGCAACGAGCCGGTGCCGGCCGAAGACGTTCACGAAACCTATGTGCGGTTGCTGAAGGGCAAGGACATGCGTGCGGCCCAGCGCCATGCCAGGGAGCATATCGATCTCGACTTCGAGGAGTTGCTTGCCTACGCGCGCAGCCTCGAACAACGCCCATCGAGGGGCGCCTGACCCGTTCCCAACACCACAGACAGCGGACAAGACACGTGCAGATCGAGACCATCAAGGCCTACCACGTCATGCAGCCCTTCGTTGACGGGCTATACCGCATGTCGAAGGGGCGCGAGGCCGACGCCTTCGACGCCGTGATCGTGTCCATGACATCAGACAGCGGCATCACCGGCTGGGGCGAGATGGCGCCGCTCGGCAATTTTTACTCGGCCGCCTTCCCCGCCGGCGTTCGCGCCGGCGTGGTCGAGATCGCGCCGCATCTGATCGGCCGCGATCCGCGCGGGCTGGCCAGCATCGGGCGGCTGATGGACACGGTGTTCAAGGGCCATCCCTACATCAAGTCGGCGCTCGACATGGCCTGCTGGGATCTGGCGGCGCGCGCAGCCGACGTGCCGCTGGTCACGCTGCTCGGCGGCAAGGAAAGCGACACCGCGGAACTCTACAAGGTCGTCACGCACGGGAGCGTCGACGCCATGGCCGCGCTGGCCAAGCGCATCGTCAAGGACGGCTTCCACCGGCTGCAGGTCAAGGTCGGCGGCAATGTCCATGACGACATCGAACGCGTCATCGCGGTTGCCTCCTCGGTGCCGAAAGGCACGGTCATCTTCTGCGACGCCAATGCCGGCTGGACTCCCTATCAGGCGCGCCAATTCGCCGATGCCACGCGCGCCATCGACTACACGTTCGAGCAGCCCTGCACCACGATCGATGAAAACATGTCGGTGCGCCGCATGCTCGACAAGCCGATGGTGCTCGACGAATCCGTCACCTCGCTCGAGGCGATGCTGGAAATTCATCGCCTGGGCGCGGCCGACGGGCTGACGCTGAAGATCTCGCGCCTTGGCGGCGTGACGAAGACACGCCAGATCCGCGACATTGCCGTCGACCTCGGCTTCATGATCACGGTCGAGGACACGGGCGGCGCCGAGATCGACACCGCGGCGATGGCGCATCTGTCGCTGTCGACGCCGGAAGAGCGCCGGCTGCACGCCATCGCCTTCCATGAATGGGTGACGGTGCGCACGGCATCGAACATGCCACCGGTCACCGGCAGCCGCATGGGCATTCCAGACGGGCCGGGTCTCGGCATAGACGTCGTTCCCGATCTGCTCGGCGCGCCGTTCTTCGAGGTCGGGCGCTGAGATGAAAATCCGCAGCATCAAAGCCACGCCGATCAATTTGCGCCTCGAAGCGCCCTATGCCTGGGTGTTCGGCGAACTCGACGGATTTTCACCGACCGTCGTCGAAGTCGAGACCGAGGATGGCCTGGTCGGCCTCGGCGAAGCGCCGACGCCAGCGGCGGCCGCGATCATCAATGATGTCCTGGCGCCGCGGCTGGTCGGGCGCGATGCCTTCGACATCGCCGGCGCCGAGCATGTCTGCCTGCCCTTTTGGACCGGCGTGCAGTCGATCAACGACCGCACACGCATCATGGCTTTCGGCGCCATCGAGATGGCTTTGTGGGACCTGCGCGGCAAGGCGTGGAACCAGCCGCTCTACCAGTTGCTCGGCGGCGCCGTACGCAAGGATATCCCGTTCACCGACTATTTTTCGCTGCGCGGTGATGGGCCAAAGGTGAAGGGCGAGACGACGCCCCAGGAAGTCGCCGACTATTGCGTCGAATTGCATGAGACGCATGGAACGACTTTCTTCGAAGGCAAGTTCTCGACCGAAGATCCGAAAATCTCGCTCAGGATGGTCGAGCTGATCCGCAGGAAACTCGGCGACGATGCGATGATCCGTATCGATTCCAACCAGGCCTATTCGCTCAGCACCGCGCGGCGGCTGGCGCGCCCGCTGGAAGAATTGGGCGTGCGCAACTGGGAGGA
>NZ_RZPI01000546.1:0-3878 GCF_003998715.1 Mesorhizobium sp. M7A.F.Ca.CA.002.15.2.1 | reverse complement strand
GTGCCAGGCCCTTCCGGCACTGGTGTCGGAAGGCCGCAGTATCTTCCGGACACTGACGGTGCGGGAAAACCTGCTGCTCGGCGGCATGATCCGCAAGGACAAGGCCGAAGCGGCCGCCGATCTGGGAACGGGTTCTGGAAATCTTCCGATCCTCAGGACCCGCTACCGCGGCGTTGCCGGCCACCTTTCCGGCGGCGAGCAGCAGCAGCTTGCCATCGCCCGCGCCATCCTGCAGCGCCCGTCGCTGATGATGATCGATGAACCGTCGCTTGGCCTTGCGCCGCTGGTGATCGACCAGGTCTACGAAAGCCTCCGCCAGCTTAACGCCAGCGGGCTGACCCTGCTCGTCGTCGAACGGTCCACCGCTCGCATTCTCGACCTCGCTTCCCGCGTCTACGTGCCGCGCAACGGCCATAACGCGCTGGAGGGTTCGGCAAGCGAGCTTGCCGACGGGCATGCGCTGGAAAAGGCCTATTTCGACTATGGCGATCGTCAGACGGCGCACGCATAATCGGGCAGGCAAGGGCTACAACAATGATTTTCGACTACTGCGTCATCGGCGGCGGCATCGTCGGCCTGGCGACGGCCATGCGGCTGCTGGAAACATATCCCGGCTGCAGCCTGATCCTGTTGGAAAAAGAGGAGGCTCTCGGCAAGCACCAGACCGGCCACAACAGTGGTGTCATCCATGCCGGCATCTACTATCCGCCAGGCAGCCTGAAGGCCGAGCTCTGCCGCAAGGGCGCGGATGCCACCAAGGCCTTCTGCCAGGAGAACGGCATCCGCTTCGATGTCTGCGGCAAACTGCTCGTCGCCACCTCCGCACTCGAAGTGCAGCGCATGGAGGCGCTCCACGAACGCTCGAAGCAGAACACGATCGAAGTCCGGCGCGTCAGCGAGGGTGAATTGAAGGAGCGGGAACCGAACATCCGCGGTCTCGGCGCGCTTTTCGTGGCCTCGACCGGCATCGTCAGCTATGCCGATGTCTGCCAAGCCATGGGGCGGCGCATCAGGGCGCTTGGCGGCGAGATCCGCCTGTCGACGCGCGTCACCGGCATTCGCGAAGTCATCGATTCCGTCGATATCGCGTCGGCCGGCGAAAACTGGCAGGCGAAAAAACTGGTGGTCTGCGGCGGTCTCCAATCAGACCGGCTGGCCGTGCTCGCCGGGCTTTCGATCGAGCATCGCATCGTTCCCTTCCGCGGCGAATACTATCGCCTTCCCGCATCGAAGAACGACATTGTCCGCCATCTGATCTATCCCGTCCCGGATCCAGCCCTGCCCTTCCTTGGCGTGCACCTGACGCGGATGATCGACGGCAGCGTCACGGTCGGGCCGAATGCCGTTATCGGTTTTGCCCGCGAAGGCTATCCACGGCTTTCGTTCAATGTTTCGGACATGGCCGACTACGCGCTGTTTCCCGGCTTCTGGAAAACCGTGTTCGCCAACCGCGGATCTGCGGTAACGGAACTCCGCAACTCGCTCTGGAAGCCAGGCTATCTGAAGGAGTGCCGGAAATACTGTCCGAGCCTCAAGCTCGCCGACCTGCTCCCGCACGAAGCAGGCATCCGCGCGCAAGCCGTGCGCAAGGACGGTGCCCTCATCCATGATTTCCTGTTCGCACAAACGGACCGCATGCTGCACGTCTGCAACGCGCCTTCCCCCGCCGCCACCTCGGCGATCCCGATTGCAGAGATGATTCGAGATCGCCTCATACAGGGCTGCTGAAAATGAGGCGGTACGCACTGGAGCCCAACTGAACGCTGGAGTATCTGCCTTGGCCAAGAAGGGAATTAGGGCACCGGCCGCGGCCAACGCAGCTTTTGCGTCGGAACCAGATCGGCGCACCACCAGGCCAGCAATGCCGCTCCCGGCGAGAGGGTAGCAACTTGGCCTGCGGTTTCCGCAAGCAAAGGTTCCGTGTGGACGACGGCTTTTTTGGCTGCGCAAAGATCTCAGGCGAAACGACGGCTGACGTCATTGGCAGGGTTCGCTCCCGGCTGACCGCCATTTTGTCGACCGTCATAGCTGGACGGCCTCCCTATGGCACCAGAATGGTACACGTCCATAAGACGCACCGACACCCAAGCCAGCCTAGCTAACCAGAAGCCTCTAAGTCTTTGAAATTATGTCTCTATTTATGGTACCGTTGGCTGGGATCGAACCAGCGACCTCCGGATCCACAATCCGGCGCTCTAACCATCTGAGCTACAACGGCACGTTGCCTGAGCGGATCGAAACAGAAACTCATCCGCCGCTCTGTCGTTCGGCGATGCGTCCTTACGGGCTTATGGATTCTAATTCAAGGCTTTTGGAAAGCAAAGGTCACTTCCCCACATCGGCGCGGCATTCGCCCGGCAAGAAGGCGCAGGCAAGGACCAGGCGACGGACAAAGAAAAAGGCCGGCGGGAGGAGGTGCCGGCCTTTTCCTGTTACGAGCCAGCGGGAGGAGGTGCTGGCTGGTCACCCCGGGGAGCAGAGGGAGGAGGTTCCACTCACCGGGTATTCCTTGATGGCTGCCATCATACACCTGATCGTTTTTAAGAAAATGCGACCTTTTGTTGCATCTTCAGATCATGCGCAAATGTTAGGCAACCTTGATTTCCTTCATCGCCTTCTCGAAGGCGGTCTTGATCGGCTTGGAGACGTCCTCGGCGGCCTTGGAGGCAACGGCCTGGAAGTCCTTGGCCTGCTCGACGGTCGATTCGACGCGCTTGCGCAGGAAGGCGGTCTGCAGCTCGACGACTTCCGACAGCGACTTGGCGCCGATCAGGGCTTCGAGGTGGGAAAAACCGGCCTCGGCATTGGCACGCAAAGCGGAGATGGTCTTGAGCGACAGGTCGTTGGAAACGGTCTTGGCGGTCTCGTAGGTCGACTCCAGAGCCTTCTGGGTCTCCTCGGCGCCGGTCTTCAGCTTGGCATAAGCCTCTTTCGACTGCTCAACGCCCTTTTCGGCGAAAGCGCGAATCTGGTCAGTGGCCTTGGAAGCGTCGAAGCTCGGGAATTCAACGTTTTCGATCGTCTCGGCGGTCTTGGTCCTGGACATTTTCCATCCTTTTCAGCGGCAGCGGCTTTGACAGAAAGCCGTCTCGTTCATGTATGATGGCAATATAAAGGCAAATTTTGTGCATTGCAATATCTTTGTTGCAGTGCACCATAAATTTCTTTTGGGCCGTTAACCAAGAGCCCAGATTCCAGCCTTTGCACGTTCTGGCTTGTGGACCTTCGCGCCTCCGGCTTTTATTAACAAAGCGTTAACTGCAAAATCGCCGCTCCGTGAGGTCCGCCAAGCGCATGCCGTCCGAATATTCCTTCCTTGATGTCGCCGTGCTCGACGCGGTCCGCCAGCGCTTTGCCGCAGGCGACGCGATCGCGATCCTGTCGGCGGATCTGGAGCAGGTGATCTGGGCCAATGGGCCAGGAGCCGCGATGTTCGGTTATCCCGACATCGAGGCGATCATAGGCGCCTCGGCGCAGTTGCCCGTGATCGCCAGGCGCCAGATCATGGCGACCAGCGGATTTCCCGAGATTGGCAGCGACCGCGCCATCATGGTGCGGCTGGCGACCGGCATGACCAGCCGCGCCGTCGGCTTCCTGGCCAGTGCGGTGACCATGCCGGACGCCGAGAAGGCGATCATGCTGGCAGTGCCGGCGGCTCAGACAGGGTCACGCAGTGCCGGCGAAATCGCCGCGCGCGCCATTAGCGGCTTCACCGAGGATGGTCATTTCATCGCCTTTGTCGATGCCAGGGGCAACGTTGAGGCGGCCTCGGAAGGATTTTCGGCACTGGGCATCCTGCCGGAGACGCTGGCAGCACTGGTTGCCGACGTCGCAGCCGAGAGCGACCGCATCGTCAAGCGCCTTGTCCCGGGCGGCAC
>NZ_RZPI01000545.1:0-3880 GCF_003998715.1 Mesorhizobium sp. M7A.F.Ca.CA.002.15.2.1 | reverse complement strand
GCGCCGGCCGAATGCGCGCGGCGCTTCGTCTCCAGCTTTCGCGGGTCGCGGTTCCAGGACAGGGCGGCGAGCTTTTCGCCGGCGGCGGGACCGAGCAGGCGCGTCAGCGCGCCGCCATGCGTCCTGGCCAGTTGACCGATGGTCTCGACGCCGATCTCGGCCAGCCGCGCCCTGGTCGCCGGGCCGACGCCCCACATCAGTCCGACCGGCAGATCATGCAGGAAGGCGAGTTCGGTGCCGGGTTCGACGACCACCAGCCCGTCGGGTTTGGCGACCTGCGAGGCGATCTTGGCCAGATGCTTGGTGCGCGCCACGCCGATCGAGATCGGCAGGCCGAGTTCGGCCCGTACGCGGCGGCGGATGGTTGTCGCGATCTCCTGCGGCGAGCCGAACAGATGCGTGCAGCCGGCGACGTCGGCAAACGCCTCGTCGATGGAAATGCGCTCGACCACAGGCGTAAAATCGTCGAGCACCTTGATCGCCGCATCGCCCAGCCGCTGGTAATGGCTGAAATTGCCGCCGACGAAGATCAAATGCGGGCAGAGTTCGCGCGCCTTGCGCCCCGGCATGCCGCCACGCACGCCGAAGGCGCGCGCCTCATAGGAAGCGGCGAGCACGACGCCGCCGCCCACCGCGATCGGCTTGCCGCGCAGCGGCGGATCGAGCAACTGCTCGACAGAGGCGTAGAAAGCGTCGAGATCGGCATGCAGGATGGTGGCTGTCGTTTCCATCGACCGCACATCCGCAGTTGCTGATAGAATAGAACAAATAAAGAACAAAGATGGATGGTTGTCAAGCGAAGAGCGATTGGGTGCGGCAACAGCCATGCCGGTTCGGCTTGAACGCAACCGCCTAGACACTATGCTCCGTTCGCAGCGCCGCTTTCATCTTTTCCAGCGCTGCTTCGCCGCCTGCCGCCAACTGGTTGGCAATCCTGGCCAATCTCTCGTCGGCCTTGCGGTGCCTGCTGCCCCAGGCGCCGAGCGTCGCCAGCACCGGCAATAGGTCGATGCCTGCTTCGGTCAGCCGGTAGACCGTTCTCAAGCCATGCGTCGGGTCGTCGCTTCTGGTGAGGATGCCTTCGTCCTGAAGCGTTTGCAGTCGCTCGGCCAGCGTGCGCGAGGAGATGCCTTCGTCGGATTGCAGGAATTCGCGAAAGTGCTTTTTCCCGGCGAAGACCATGTCGCGGATGATGAGCAGCGTCCAGCGGTCGCCGATGAGTTCGAGCGACAGGTTGATCGGGCAGTCGGATTTTTCGCGCGTCGCCATCTATGGTTCCATTTCTAAATCACTTTACTATTGACATCGTTTTGGCCTTGCGTCAACAGTTCCAAATGTAAACTGTTTTGCGATAGCCGTGAGGAGAATGACGGTGAAAAAGCTGGTCCTGCAGATGCAGATGTCGGTCGACGGCTTTGTCGGCGCCACCGAGGACCATTCCTGGCAGCTCTGGGAGTGGGGTGACGAGAGCGCCTGGGACGATGAGCTGAAGCAGGACTTCAACGCTGTCTTCACAGGCGTCGATACCATCCTGCTCAGCCGCAAGATGGCGCAGGAGGGCTATCTCACCCATTGGGGCAATGCCGCCAAGAAGTTTCCGCACGATCCGTTCTACGCCTTTGCGCAACGCATCGTCGACGCCCGCAAGGTGGTGCTCAGTGATAAGCTCAAGCAATCGGCCGGGGAGCCGGCCTGGGAGCGCACGAGCGTGGCCAGCGGCGACCTGCCGCGCGAAGTCAATGCGCTGAAAGCGGGCGAGGGCGGCGACATGGCCGTGTTCGGCGGCGCCGGTTTCGCGTCGGCGCTGATTGCGGCCGGGCTGGTCGACGAGTTTCAGCTTTTCATCAACCCGGCGGTGCTGGGTGCGGGCCGCCGGATTTTTGATCAGGGCGGTTTTAGAAACCTGCGGCTGCTCGGCTCGAAGACCTATGACTGTGGCATGGTGGTCAGTCGCTATGCACCGGCGGGGTGAGGGGGACCTCCATCTTCTCCCTGCTCACTTCGCATCGTGAAAAATAATCCCGACCGTGTGGCGCATGCCTGAGCGCAGCCGGCTGACGCCATGACGCAGGTTGACGCGGTAATTGCCTTTGGTGCCCTGCACCGGCCGGTTGTGGACGGCAAAGACAACGGCGTCGCCCTGGCGCAGCGGCACCACCTCGACCCGGCTCTGCATGCGCGGCCGCTGCTCGGTCAGCGCGAACTCACCGCCGGTGAAATCCTGGCCCGGCTCGGAGAGCAGGATCGCCACCTGCAGCGGAAAGGCGAGGTCGCCATAGAGATCCTGGTGCAGGCAGTTGAAGTCGCCAGGCACATATTGCAGCAGCAGCGGCGTCGGCCGCGTCTGGCCGGCGGCATGACACTGATCGAGAAACGCGGCATGCGTCGCGGGATAACGCATAGCCTGCCCCATCCGCTCGTTCCACCGATTGGCGACCTCGGCCAGCCTGGGATAGAGCGCGCTGCGCAGGCCGCCGAGCAGGTCCGGCAAGGGATAGCGGAAATAGCGGTACTCACCCTTGCCGAAGCCGTGCCTGGCCATATGGATGTGGCTGCGGAAATGCTCTTCTTTGGGATAGAGGCCGGCGATCTCCCGGCATTCTTCGGGCGAGAGCAATTTCTCGATCACCGCGCAGCCGAAACCGTCGAGTTCGGCGGCAAGGGCGGGCCAGTCGTAACCCGCGACACGCGTCCGAGCAGCTTCAACCGCCGATGCGGCAACCCTGGCATGGGCATTCATATCGTAGCCTCCTTGTCGATCAGAGCGCGCTTGCGCTCGACGCCCCAGCGGTAGCCCGACAGCGTGCCGTCGGCGCGGACAACACGGTGGCAGGGAATGCCCAGCGCAATCGCGTTGGCCGCACAGGCCGTCGCCACGGCACGGGCGCCGTCCGGCTGGCCGAGGCGCTGGGCCAGCGCGGCGTAGGTGATGGTGGCGCCGCACGGGATGCCTCGGAGCGCCTCCCACACGCGCTGCTGGAATGGCGTGCCGCGGCGCAGGTCGAGCGGCAGGTCGAGGCCGACGCCAGGCATTTCGATGAAGCGCGCGATTGCCGCGAGATCGTCGCGCAAGGTGGCCCCGTCTTCGACCAGTAGCTTGCCCGGGAAGCGATGGCCAAGATCCCGCTCCAGTGTGTCGGCGTCCGAGCCGATCAGGATGGCGCAGACGCCGATAGCGCTGCGTGCCGCCAGGATTTTACCGATCGGGGATTCGCCGATGGCGTAGGTTATGATATCGAGGGCGGCGAGCTTGGTGACCGTCGCCGGAATATTGGTTTGTACGAGGTTCATTGCCTTCACTCCTTTGTCTGTGCCTGAACCCTAGCCACGTGCTGATTGGCGCTCACTCCGATGCTTGCTTTCAAATTCGAATCTCCAAGGCAGGTGCTCTACGGCGCCGTAGAGCGCTGATTTGGATCATTGGCACTTCGCCTGAGGACGTCATGCGACACGGGTGACGGAAATTTCGCCCAGCACGAACACTTCGCCTGATGACAGGCGCAACTCAACCTCGCCGGTTGCGGTGCGGCTCCATTCGGCTTTGCCATCATCGACCATCTGGCCGATGGCGGTCATCACCCATGATTTCGCGTCAGGGGCGCGGCGGCTGCCGGCAGCTTGGGTCTGGATGTTCGCATCGGTGGTGGGAGACCTTGCCATCGCGCGCATTGCCGGTCCTCGTCAGGCCCGTACCGACCGGTTGGCATTGTCGGACGCTGCCTCGCGGTCGAGCAGCGCGCGCTTGCGCTCCGCGCCCCAGGCGTAGCCGGAAAGTGCGCCGTCCTTGCGGATGACGCGGTGGCAGGGAATGGCGACGGCAAGATTGTTGGCGGCGCAGGCGGCGGCGATGGCGCGGGCCGCCTTAGGTGCGCCTATGCGA
>NZ_RZPI01000544.1:0-3893 GCF_003998715.1 Mesorhizobium sp. M7A.F.Ca.CA.002.15.2.1 | reverse complement strand
GCCAAGGACAAGGCTGCCGACAAGTCGAAAAAGAAGAAGAAATCGACGGCCGACACCTCCGACATCACCGCTTCCACGACCGCCTCCACGCCGGACGCCACCGATGCCGCAGAGACCGATGCGGACACGGCCAACCGCCGCGCACTCACCATCGACAGCGCCGACAGGCAGAAGCTCGACCCAGGAGCGGAGCGTACGGACGCCATCGAAGGCCAGAAGAAGAAGCTGGAGGATGATCCGTTTGCCGCCACCGGCGTCAAATGGGGCTCCTTCGTCATCCGGCCGACGATCGAACAGGGCCTGACCGCCACCTCGAACGGCGATTCGAGCAGTGCAGGCAAGTCGGCGCTGCTGTCCGAGACGGCGCTGCGCTTTTCCGCCGCCTCCGACTGGCGCGAGAACTCCGCTACGATCGACGGCTATGGCCTTTTTCGCGAGACCGTCTCGGGTTACCCGGTTCACGACGAGCAAGGCCGCATCGAAGGCCAGCTCAATGTCGACCTCGACAATGGTTTGCGCGCCATCGCCAAGCTCGGCTACGAGGCCGTGCCGGAATCGGCATCATCGCCGGACGCCATTGCCGGCGTCAGCAAGCAGCCGCTGCGGCAGACCATCGATGGCAGCCTGGCCGTCGAAAAGCATCTCGGCAAGATGCAGTACACCTTGACCGGCGCGGTCTCGCACGACTTCTACGGCGACGCCAAGCTATCGGACGGCACCTCGCTGTCGCAGAAGGATCAGGACTCGACGCTCTACACGGCGACGTTGCGCACCGGCTACGAGATCTCCCCTGCCCTGACCCCCTTCACCGAAATCGAGGTCGGCCGCCGGACCTATGATCAACGCATCGACAATGAAGGCTTCGAGCGCTCGTCGACGCGACTCGGCGCCCGCGCCGGCCTTGCACTCGACATGGGTGAGAAGCTGTCGGGCGAATTCTCGGCCGGCTGGCTCAGGGAAGCGATCGACGACAAAAACCTCGATGCGATCTCGGGTGCCACCGTCAACGCCGACCTCAAATGGTCACCCGAGCGCGGCACCATAATCGGCCTGACCGGGCGGACCACCGTCGAGCCCACGACCACATCGGGCGAGAGCGGCGACATCCTCTATTCCGGTCGCCTGACAGGCGAACGCCAGATTCGCGCCAACCTCACC
Organism: Mesorhizobium sp. M7A.F.Ca.CA.002.15.2.1; assembly: GCF_003998715.1. Classification (NCBI taxonomy): domain Bacteria; kingdom Pseudomonadati; phylum Pseudomonadota; class Alphaproteobacteria; order Hyphomicrobiales; family Phyllobacteriaceae; genus Mesorhizobium; species Mesorhizobium sp. M7A.F.Ca.CA.002.15.2.1. Next base: position 2,735 of record NZ_RZPI01000544.1, on the reverse strand, counting down.
GCCAACGCGGCTCTGGGTCTCGACTGGCGTGATTACATCGGCATCGACGGCCATGACAGGGTGTTGAGCGCCGAGGCCGGCCTGACCTGGTGGCTGAACCGCTACGCCGGCCTGACCACAAGAGTGAGGAGCGAGAAACTGACCAGCAACCTGCCGGGCCGGGACTACACCGCCAACAGCATCTTCCTCGGCGTCAAGGTGCAGCGCTGAACGGCCGCACCAACGACATCCGGCCGCTCGCTAGGATGTTTAAAACGCAGCACCACGGCGCTCTGACGGCTTCAGCTCGTCGAGAAGCGTGCGGATGACGCCCGCCATGTTCTCGTTCATGTCGCTGCGCCACAGCGCGAAGGCGACATTGGCCTCGACAAAACCCTCCGGCGATCCGCAGTCGAACGTGCGGCCTCGATAGTGGTAGCCGTAGAAAGGCTGCTGCTTTTCCAGCTTCAGCATGGCGTCGGTGAGCTGGATCTCGTTGCCGGCGCCTTTTTCCTGACCTTCTAGGATCTTGAAGATCTCCGGCTGCAGGATGTAGCGGCCGTTGATGTAGAGGTTGGACGGCGCGGTGCCGGCCTTCGGCTTTTCCACCATCTCGGTGATACGGAAGCCGTGATGCGTGTCCTCGCCGCGGCCGACGATGCCGTATTTGTGGGTTTCGGCGGGATCGCATTCCTGCACCGCGATGATGTTGTTGCCGGTCTCCTCGTAGAGCTCGACCATTGCCTTCGTGCAGCTCTTCTCCGACTGCATGATCATGTCGGGCAACAAAAGCGCGAAGGGCTCGTCGCCGACGAGCTCGCGGGCGCACCAGACGGCGTGGCCAAGTCCCATCGGCACCTGCTGGCGTGTGAAACTGGTCTGCCCCGGCGCCGGCTGCAGCCGCTGCAGGCGGGCGAGCTGGTCGTCCTTGCCGCGCTGGGCCAGCGTGTCATAGAGTTCGAACTGGATGTCGAAATGGTCCTCGATGACGGCCTTGTTGCGACCGGTGACGAAGATGAAATGCTCGATGCCGGCCTCGCGCGCCTCATCCACCACATACTGGATCACCGGCCGGTCGACGACGGTCAGCATTTCCTTGGGGACAGCCTTGGTGGCCGGAAGAAACCGTGTGCCGAGGCCGGCGACCGGGAAGACTGCCTTGCGAACTCTCTTCATGCTTTCAATTATCCGTTTGAGGGCCAGCTCCGCAATCCCCGTTTCAAGACATTTTCACGCCGGAATTGGGGATTACTGGGAAACTGAGGGGAGCGTCCACCGGTAAAGCTTCGAAGCGTCTTTTCGTTCCCGGTGGCACCTATGGTAAACTAATTCCTAACCTGGTTCGGCGATGAATGGTCTTTCCTGAGACAGAGAAGGAGGAAAAGATGTCCGTTCGCAATGCCGCAAAAATTTTTACCAGCGTCATGGCGGCAGCCAGCCTATCGCTCGCTCTGCTGATGCCTGGCCCCGCTTTCGCCGATGCCGGTTTCCGGCAATGGGTCGCCGGCTTCCGCGCCACCGCCGTGCAGAGCGGCGTTTCCGGCGCCCTATACGACCAGGCCTTCAGGAACATCAGGGATATCGATCCCGTGGTGCTGGAAAAGGCGCGCACGCAGCCTGAATTCACGGCCCCTGCCTGGGACTATTTCGACAACCGCGTCCATGATCAGTCCGTCGCCGTCGGCCAGCAGATGGCCAGGAAATGGAAGCCGTGGCTGGATCGGATCGAGGCCAGGTTCGGCGTCGACCGTTACATCCTGCTGGCCATCTGGTCGATGGAATCGAATTATGGCGAGATCCTCAAGCGCGACGACATCATGCGCAACGTCGTGCGCTCGCTGGCGACCTTGGCCTACGCCGATCCGAAGCGGGCGAAATTCGCCCGCACACAGCTGATCGCCGCGCTGAAGATCCTGCAGACCGGCGACATCGACGAAAGCCATCTGAGCGGATCCTGGGCCGGCGCCATGGGCCACACCCAGTTCATCCCGACCAGCTATCTGCACTATGCCGTGGACATGGACGGCAATGGCAAGCGAGACATCTGGAATTCGATCCCCGATGCGCTGGCGACATCAGCCAATTTGTTGAAGAAGAATGGCTGGCAGGCCGGCAAGACCTGGGGCTATGAGGTCGCCTTGCCAGCCGGAAAACTTCCCGGCGGTTCCAAGACGCTGTCGCAGTGGCAGGCGCTCGGCGTCGCCAGGGCCAACGGCAAGCCGTTCAAGAACGGCTCCGACAAGGCGACGCTGAAGGTGCCGGACGGCCGCAGCGGGCCGGCCTTCCTGATGATCAAGAATTTCACGGTCATCAAGGCCTACAACAACGCCGACAAATATGCGCTGGCCGTCGGCCTTCTTGCCGACGAAATCGCCGGCTCGAGCGGTCTGGTGCAGGACTGGAAGCGGCCTTTCACCAAGCTTACTTTCGAGGAAAGACAGGAGCTGCAGAAGCGGCTTTCCCAGCATGGCCTTTACGACGGCAAGTTCGACGGCAAGATCGGCGACGGCTCGAAGACTGCCATCATGGCCTTCCAGGCCAAGGCCGGCTTGACCCAGGACGGCTATCCGAGCATGGAAGTGCTGAAGTGGCTCCGGCAGAAATAGAGCCGCCTGCGGTGCCGCGCGGCCTTCCAGGCGCGCAAAGGACACTGTAGCAATCTGGTTGGGCGGCATTTGCCGAGAAACCGATGCGGTTTTTCGGCAGGACTGCGCCAAGGGACGGAGGAAACGATTGGCTTCGGCTGCGCGCATCGC
>NZ_RZPI01000543.1:0-3897 GCF_003998715.1 Mesorhizobium sp. M7A.F.Ca.CA.002.15.2.1 | reverse complement strand
CGCGCCGCTGGCCAGGCTGGACGACGATGCGATCATTTCGGCGATGGTCGGACGCAACCTGCTCGCTTCCTCCCAGGAAGAGCGCCACTCCGGCGGCAACATTGTGCTTTCGGTCGAAAACCTGTCGCTGTCGAAGCCCGATGCGCATGGCTGGCGCACGGTGATCGACGGCGTTGGCTTCGATCTTGCCGCCGGAGAGATCCTCGGCATTGGCGGGCTGCTGGGTTCGGGCCGAACCGAGATCCTGGAGGCGATCTTCGGCTCGAGCGATGGCCGCACCGGTGGCGAAATCCAGGTCGACGGCCGGCCTGTGGATATCCGTTCGCCCCGCGACGCAAGGCGGCTGGGCATTGCACTGGTCACCGAGGACCGCAAGACGCAAGGCCTGCATCTGCAGGCTTCGATCGCAGACAATGTCGCGCTGCCGCTGGTCGGGTCGCTGGCCCGCTTCGGCATCCGCTCGCTGGCCGCCGAGCAGGGGCTGGCGCGGCAGGCGGTCAAGGCGCTCGGCATCCGCTGCCGGGACATCGACCAGCCTGCCGGCACGCTGTCCGGCGGCAACCAGCAGAAGGTCGTCATCGGCAAGTGGCTGGCGACCAGGCCAAGGGTGCTGTTGCTGGACGAGCCGACGCGCGGCATCGATGTCGGCGCCAAACGCGAGATCTACGACCTGATCTTCAAGCTGGCGCGCGATGGACTGGCCATCTCCGTCATCAGCTCCGAACTGCCGGAGCTTTTGCATCTCTCCGACCGCATCCTGGTGATGGCCGATGGCCGCCAGACAGGCATTCTTTCCCGCGATGCGGCCAGCGAGGAGGCCATCATGCGTCTCGCCGCCCCGCGCAGGACCATATCGAGACCAGCCGCATGACTGCCCTGAAACTCCTGTCCCGTACCAAGCTCTATTGGGGCCTGATCGCCATCTTCCTGATCGGCGTGCTGGGCTCGCCGATGAGTTCCAAGGGCAACAACATCTTCCTCTCCTACGGCAACCTGCTCGACGTGCTGCGCCAGGTCTCGACCACCGGGCTGATCGCCACCGGCATGACGGCTGTCATCATCACCGGCGGCATCGATCTCTCCGTCGGCTCGCTGATGGCCATCTGCTCGGTGGTCTGTGCCATGCTGCTGACGGTCCCAGGCGTGACGCCGGGCGTCGTGCTGGGCGTGCCGACCGTCGCGCTGGTGGCGCTTTGCCTCGGTTTCGTCGTCACCCGCTTCATCTTCCAGAACCTGGCAAAGTCCCGTGCCGGCGCCGATCTCGTCCGCGAGATCAGGCTGGACGGGATTCGCGGCCTGATCACGCCCGCCGTCGTCGGCGTGGTCTTGTGCTGCCTGTCGCTGTGGTTTCTGCTGCCGCAGATCGAGCCGAAATTCGGCGTGCTCGGCGTGCTGCTGGTGGCGCCGTGCGTTGGTTTGCTGTTCGGCGCGCTCAACGGCTTCATCATCGTTGCCGGACGGCTGCAGCCCTTCATCGTCACCCTGGCTATGATGGTGACGGCGCTCGGCATCGCACGGCTGACCGCCGGCCAGAACAATGCGGTGCTGCCGGTCTATACCGGCTCCAACGCCACCGCCGATTTCGAGATCCTGCGCTCGCTGGTGTTCGGCATCATCCCGATGCCGGGCCTGTTCTTCCTCGGCGCCATCGTGATCTACGGCGCGGTGCTGCGCTTCACGCCGTTCGGCCGCTATGTCTATGCCATCGGCGGCAACGAGGAGGCGGCGCGCCTCTCCGGCATCGCCGCCGGCCGCGTCAAGATCGCCACCTATGCCGTCTCCGGGCTGCTCGCCGGCATTGCCGCCGTGCTCTATGTCGCGCAGTACCGGCAAGGCAAGCCGGATGCCGGCGCCGGGCTGGAGCTCGACGCCATTGCCGCTGTGGTCATAGGCGGCACCAGCCTGATGGGCGGGCGCGGCAGCCTCATCGGCACGTTCTGCGGCGTGCTGATCTTCGGTCTGCTCTCCAACATCCTGCAGCTCCACAACATCAATTCGAACCTTCAGCTGGTGCTGAAGGGGATGATCATCATCGGCACCGTGCTCGTGCAGGAGCGCAATGCCGGTGATCTCCTGGCCTATCTGCGCCTGCCCGGCGGGCAATCGGCGCACAAGGAAACGGCCGCGGCAAAGCGGCCGTCGCAAGAGACACCGTCTCTCAATCTCGGAGGAAACAAAAAATGAAACGACGTGACATGCTGAAGCTTGCCGCCGTGACCGCGGCACTGCTGACCACCACCGCGCTGCTGACCACCGGCAATGCCTATGCCCAGGACAAGAAGTGGAAGATCGGCTTCTCGCAGGTGACGACCATCGAGCCCTGGCGCGCGCAGTTCAACAAGGACATCCTGGCCGAAGCCGCCAAGCACCCCGAGGTCGAGCTGATCATCACCGACGGCGAGGACAAGACCGAAAAGCAGGTCGCCGATGTCGAGAACCTGATCCGCCAGGAGGTCGATGCGCTGTTGGTGTCACCGAAGGAATCGGCCGGCCTGACCGGCGTCGTGCAGCAGGCGATCGACGCCAAGATCCCGGTCTTCGTGCTCGACCGCAATGTCGACACCAAGGACTACACGCAGTTCGTCGGCGGCGACAACGCGCTGATCGGCCGCGCGGCCGGCGAATATGCCGTCGAACTGCTGGGCGGCAAGGGCAAGGCTGCAGGCAATGTCGTCGAGATCTGGGGCGGCATGGGCACCCAGCCGGCGCATGACCGCCATGACGGCTTTCACGAATTCACCGACAAGGAGCCGGGCATCAAATATCTGCTCGACCAGCAATCGGGCGACTGGAAGCAGGACCAGGCCTACAATCTGATGGCCAACGCGCTGAAGAGCAACGAGAAGATCGATCTCGTCTACGGGCACAACGACCCGATGGCCTATGGCGCCTATCTCGCCGCCAAGGATGTCGGCCGCGAGAAGGACATCAAGTTCATCGGCATCGACGGCCTGCCCAATGAAGGCGTGCAGATGGTGAACAAGGGCGAGCTGACGGCGACCTTCACCTATGTCACTCCCGGTGCCGAAGGCCTGCGCCAGGCGATCAAGTTCCTCAACGGCGAGAAAGTCGAAAAGACCATTACCCTGCCAACCGAGAAGATCACCAAGGAAAACGCCGCCCAGGTGCTGAAGGACAACGGCCTCTGAGGCAAACTTCCTGCCGGGTGCCTCCTTTGGCGCCCGGCGGGTCTAAGCCAGCTTCACCAGCAGCTTCATGAAGGTGGTGATCTCCTTGGCCGAGAGCGGCGCCAGCGTCTCCTTTGTGATCTCGCGCGCCAGCGGGATCAGGCGCTCGATGGCATCGCGGCCTGCCGCGGTCAGATTGACCAGCAGCCGTCTTTTGTCGACCTCGTGCCTGGAAAGCTCGACCAGGCCGCGCGCCTTCAGCCGGTCGATGACGCCCTTCACCGTCGCCGCATCCATCGCGATCAGCGTGCCGAGCTGGTTCTGCGAGGTCTCGCCGACGTCACGCAGCTTGGCCAACGCCGCGAATTGCGGCGGCGTCAGATCGCCGATATGCGCGGCAAAGATCGCGACATGGCGCTGATGCGCCTTGCGCAGGATGAAGCCGACCTGCTCCTGCAGGAGGTAATCCTGGTCGTCCGGCGCCTCGACCTCGACCAGCTTGAGCAGATTGTCCTCGCCGCTCACCGCAGCCCATCCCAGGCTTTGATGTCATCGGCCGCGAGACCACCCATGCGATCGTGGATGCGCGGGCCACAAGTCATGGCGAGGCAGAACAGGATCTCGTCGGGGCACGGACCATCGGACATGCCGACTTCCATGGCGTCGAAATGGCTGCGCACATAGGCGGCGTTGATGTGGCCGAGCGGCACGTCGAGCTTCGAACCGAAAGCGCCGACCTTCTTGGCCGACGGCACGATCGCCTTGGCGT
>NZ_RZPI01000542.1:0-3900 GCF_003998715.1 Mesorhizobium sp. M7A.F.Ca.CA.002.15.2.1 | reverse complement strand
TTCTCAGGCAATGAACGACGTGCTTTGACAGCCGGGCGCGTTGCTGGTCAAAGGCGGCATGACGAAATTCCTCGCCCTTGTCATCGCCGGTTTCATGGTCATTCAACTGATCAAGCCGCTTGGCTGGCCAGGCCTCAAGCGACGCGGTGATTTCTGGAAGCTGGCACTGCTCGCCATGGCCGCGATTTCACTGGCGGCCGTGCTCGGGCATTTGACGTAGGACGCACTTGTCGTCGCTGCTCAATGGCCAAGCACCGGGCCGACCAGATGCTCGGCCCAGGCCCGGTAGCCTGCTTCCGAGGCGTGAAAGCCGTCCGAGGCAAAGCCGGCTTCCGGATTGGTGATCGGCAGGCGCGGCGCCGGCACCGCGCCGCGCTCCAGGCAAAGGCGTTCGCCCATCCGGTTCATGTCGGTGGCGCGGATCTCAAGGATCTTTCCGAGCAGCGGCGGCATGGCTGGCGCCCGCGTGAACTCCAGCACCGGCGACCACACCACGCGCGCTTCCGGCCATTTGGCGCGCAGGCCGTAGAGCAGGCCACCGAACTCCTTCTTGAAGCGCGGCACGGAGTGGAAATTCTTGGTGTCGTTGGTGCCGATGGCCAGCACGATATGCGTCCACGGATCGGCCGACAGATTGGGCAGCACATGGTCGCGGATCTGGCCGGACGTTGCCGAATTGAAGCCGGCCGCCCGCCAGCGCACGGCGCGGCCGGTGCTTTGTGAAATCAGCACGGCGAGTTGCGCGGCAAGCCCGTCTTCCGAATTGCCGATGCCGACCGAAGCGGCGGAGGAATCGCCCAGCACCAGAAGCGAGATTGCCGGTGCTGCGCCTGATATTTCGTGCATGACCGGCCCTTGCGCCGGCAGCATGCGCGTGGTGCGGCGTCGCACGCCGAGGCCTTGCCAGATATAGACCGGGAAGGCGAGCCAGGAGAGTAGGGCCGGGAAGCGCATGGCAGTACCGTTAAACGATCAGCGGCAGCCTTAGCGAATGTTTTGGCCGACGGGAACGATCTTCAATCGCAGCAACTCGCCTGCCCCGCCTGCTTGCCCTGATATTCGTCGTGCAGCCGCACCCAATCCATCAGGCCGTGATAGGGGCCGTTCTCGTTGCGGCCCTTCGGCGTCATGTCGAGATAGTCGTAGGCGCCGATCTGCGCCTCGCCGCCGCGGGCGCGCGACATGAAGGTGAGGAAGATGTCGCCGGTCTCGTCCCTGTAGAAGACGCTGGTGCCGGGAAGCTCCTTCGATGTCCGTGGACGGGTCTCGAAATTGTAGGTGGTGCAGCCGGCGGCGATCTGCTTGTCGGTGAAGGAGACCTGCATGTCGAAGTTGAAATCCGAGACATAGGACGACACCCAGTCGAACTTCCAGCCCATGCGCTGCTTGTAAGGCAGAAGTTCCGCCAGGGGAGCGCGCGAAACCACGACCAGCGACACGTCGTGATGCCGTAGATGCTGATTGGCGCCGTCGATATGGTCGGCAAGGAATGAGCAGCCCTCGCAATGATGGGTGCAGCCCGGCCCGAACATGAAGTGATAGACGATCAGCTGGCTGTTAGTGCCAAACAGGTCGGTCAGTCTGTTTGGCCCTTGTTCGGTCTCGAAGACATAGTCTTTCCTGATCTTCAGCCAGGGCAGTTCACGCCGTTCCGCGGCGATCCGCTCGCGAAACCGCGTCAGTTCCTTCTCGCGCGCCAGATGTGCCTTGTGCGCCTGGAACCAGTCTTCGCGCGAAACGATCTTGTTGCGATGCATGAACCTCTCCCTGAATGTCATCCCAAGGACGTTGGGGATGGGCGCAACCCGACATCGCCGGAGAGGAAATAAGGACGGAGAGGCTCCGCCCCAAGCCCTGCAAGTCACAAACAAAAAACCCGGGCGCATCGGCCCGGGTTCGAAGGAGGAAGAAAGGACTGTGATCAGGCGGCCTGTTCCAGGCTCGCCTTCCATTTTCCGAGCGCTGCCAGATGGTTCATGTGGGCGCGATGGGTGAAGGCGGCCTGGCCGGCGGCAACGTTCGAGGCTTTGCCGCTCCAGGCTTTCTGTGGCGCGGCCTGCAGCGCGCGACCATAGGAGAAGGTCAGCTTCCACGGGTGCGGCCCGATGGCGTTGATGGCGTTGAGATTGGCGGTCGCCTCTTCGTCTTCCTGGCCGCCGGAAAGGAAGGCGATGCCCGGCACCGCTGCCGGCACTGTCTCGCGGAACAGTTTTATGGTCTTTTCGGCGACTTCTTCGGGGCTGCTCACCTTGCCCGATTTCCTGCCGGCCAGCACCATGTTGGGCTTCAGGATGGTGCCTTCCAGCACGACGCGCGCCGCATGGAGCTCGTCATAGAGCTTGATCAGCGTTGCCTTCGAAATGTCGTAACAAGTGTCGATGTCGTGGGCGCCGTCCATCAGCACCTCCGGTTCGACGATCGGCACGATGCCGGCTTCCTGGCAGAGGGCGGCATAGCGGGCGAGCGCATGAGCATTGGAGCCGATCGAGGTCGCCGAAGGGACGCCCTTGGCGATATCGATGTCGATTACCGCGCGCCATTTGGCGAAGCGGGCGCCGAGCTTGTAGTAGTCGGCAAGCCGTTCGCGCAGGCCATCGAGGCCTTCGGTGACGGTGTCGCCGGGAAACCTGGCCAGCGGCTTGGCGCCGGCATCGACCTTGATGCCGGGGATGGCGCCGGCCGCCTTGATGATGTCGACCAGCGGCGTGCCGTCGGCGGCCTTCTGGCGGATCGTCTCGTCATAGAGGATGACGCCGGAGATGTAGCGGGTCATCGCCTCCCTGGTGCGGAACATCATCTCGCGGTAATCGCGGCGGCTGTCGGCGGTCGATTCGACGCCGATGACGTCGAAGCGCTTCTTGATGGTGCCGGAACTTTCGTCGGCGGCCAGCAGGCCCTTGCCATCGGCGACGATCGCAGCGGCAATGTCTTCGAGACGTTCGCTCATTGTTGCTTCTCCTGAAACGGTTGTTCCGCGCTTAACGGAAGTCTACCGCCAAAGGAATGGCATCGGAAAGCTCGAATCGATTGAAGCCTCGGGCGGCCTTGTTCGCTCTCCGAGTGTTGATCGCCTCGGAGCCTCAGCGCTTCAACACATCGACGCCGGGCAGCGGCTTGCCTTCCATCCACTCCAGGAAGGCGCCGCCTGCGGTCGAGACATAGGTGAAGTCGTCGGCGACGCCGGCGTGGTTGAGCGCCGCGACCGTATCGCCACCGCCTGCGACCGAGACCAGCTTGCCTTCCTTGGTGCGCGACGCCGCATGCTTGGCCGCCGCCACCGTCGCATGGTCGAAGGGCGCGATCTCGAAGGCGCCGAGCGGGCCGTTCCAGACCAGTGTCGCGGCGCGGTCGATCCATTCGCCGATGGTCGTCACGGTTTTGGCGCCGACATCGAGGATCATCCCGTCGGCCGGCACATCGGAGATGGCGACGGTCTCGCAGGCCGCGCCCGCCTTGAACTCCCTGGCGACGACGCCGTCGACCGGCAGGATGATGGCGCAGCCGGCCTCGGCCGCCTCGATCATGATCTGCTTGGCGGTTGAGGCGAGATCATGCTCGCACAGCGATTTGCCGACATCGGTGCCGCGCGCGGCGAGGAAGGTGTTGGCCATGCCGCCGCCGATGACCAGCGCGTCGACCTTCTTCACCAAGTTCATCAACAGATCGATCTTGGTCGAGACCTTGGCGCCGCCGACAATGGCGACGACCGGACGAACCGGTTTTCCCAAGCCCTTCTCCAGCGCCTCAAGCTCGGCTTGCATGGTGCGGCCGGCAAAAGCCGGCAACAGATGCGCCAGCCCCTCGGTCGAAGAATGCGCGCGGTGCGCGGCCGAGAAGGCGTCGTTGACGAAGATATCGCCATTGGCGGCGAGCTTTTCGGTGAAGGCCGGGTCATTCTTT
>NZ_RZPI01000541.1:0-3912 GCF_003998715.1 Mesorhizobium sp. M7A.F.Ca.CA.002.15.2.1 | reverse complement strand
CGACAACGCCTTCGAGGACGTCAACGCCGCCCACAACCGGGACGTCTCGCTGAACTTCGCCTGGATCCAGCTCGGCGGCCTGCGCGTCGGTAAGGACGAATCGGCCTTCGATACGTTCGTCGGCTACGCCGGCAACGTCATCAACGACACGCTCGTTCCCTACGGCGATTTCGACACCAACGTCGTCCAGTACTACTTCGACGCCGGCAACGGCTTCTCGGCAGTGGTCTCGCTGGAAGAAGGTAACGCCAATGACACGATCGACAGCTATGTTCCGCATGTCGTCGGCGGCGTGAAGTACACGCAGGGCTGGGGCGCCATCACCGGTGTCGTCGCCTATGACAGCAATTACGAAGAAGTGGCCGGCAAGGTTCGCCTGGATGTGAACGTCTCCAACGAACTCTCGCTGTTCATCATGGGCGGCTACGGTTCGGACGACAATCTCAACGATAACCTCAGCAATCATGTCGACGCCAACGGTCGCGGCTTCTACAAGATGTGGGGTGGCAATTGGGCAGTGTGGGGCGGTGGCACCTACAAGTTCAACGAAAAAACCTCGTTCAACGCTCAGGTGTCTGCTGACGATTGGAAGAACGTCGGCGTTGCCGCGAACATCGCTTACGACGTTGTGCCGGGCTTCACGGTCACGGCCGAAGTCGACTACCTCCATGCAGGCCGATTTGGCGATGTCAACTATGTTAACCCATCGTTCACACCGGCCGACAAGAAGAACAGCATCGGCGGCCTCCTCCGCTTCCAGCGCTCGTTCTAATATATTTCGACTTGTCGAAATCGAAAACCCGGCGGGCAACCGCCGGGTTTTTTACGCCGGGTTCCGAGAGACTCGTCAAATGCAGTTGAGCCGCCCCGAGACCGAGCCCCTGCACTTCTTGAAGGTTTGCGAGCGACAATAGCCAGCCGACGAAGCCGAGCCCCGGCAGCTCCGGCAGTCCGGCAGTGCGTGAGTTTTCGCGCCAAGCACTTCGAGCGTGTCGACCAGCAGAATCAATTGACCAACCGAGCGATTGTGTTGGGATCATCGGGTGCGGAATCACGCGCATCCGTAAGCTTCTTCAGCTCTATTTCTCAGCAGTGCCAACCAAATCGAGGAGACGTGCGCGCATGAGCGGAACGCAGGACTGGTCTGAGTTACGTGTCCGCCAAGTCGCCCAAAGCATCGATGAGTGGCTGGATCTCGCCTTCATAATTCTTCCAGCGCTTGACCGACGATTTGTAGATCGGTTGGCGAACCTGCCAGCGACTGGGTGTGTTGACCGAACCATCCCTGTCGAAAAAGCGCAGGCAGGCGTCATCCCAGGGCAGCCCAAGGTAATCGATGAGGCGGCGTGACTGCGCTTCCTGATCGTCGACCAGCGTCTCGTACTGATTTTCGAAGATCAGGTTCGGGAAAACCTCGTTCCAATGCTGCATCAGGCGGTCATATTCTCGATAGTACAGGCCGAGTGTCTTCAGGTCGGTGTTGTAGCTGTGCCCCTCGCCGAATTTCTGGACAAAACAAGAGACGCAATTGTCGATGGCGTCACGACGGCAATGAATGATTCGCGCGTTGGGAAAGAGAACGGCGATAAGACCGATCAGCTCAAAATTATGAGGCATCTTATCCACGATCCGAAGCGCGGCAGGCGCTCGCTCCCTCAGATAGGTCAGGTGCTCTTCGGCCAGTGTTCCGGACAGGTGTTCTGTGATCGACGCCATCGCATGGTTTAGCCTCCCGGCCGATGACTTTCTGAGGTCGATCGCATTCGCGACTCTTCTGAGTTTGCTTAGTTCCCCTGCGCCATGGACATCGGGATGACTTGCGCAAATTTGTTCCGTGAGTGTCGTTCCCGAGCGCGGCATGCCGACCACGAACACAGGAACTTCCGAAGGATTTCCGTAACCCGACCTGGCAGCCAGCATCTCAGGCGTGAAGGTCTCAATCAGTGAATCTACCCACCGACGGTATTGGTCGATATCGAAGTAGCGGCCCGAGGCCTGTTTGGCCTTGTTGAAATGGCCGAATGCATCCTTATAGCGCTTGAGGTCGTTCAGCACCTTGCCGGCCGCCAGATGGAGCTTCTCTACGCCGTCCAGATCAAGCTTGGGATTGCCGAGTTCACCAACGATGGATTGTAGTTCCTTTGGCTCTTCGGTGAACTTTTGCGTCTGTACAAGGTCGTTGTAGGCAGTCGGCATTGCGATGCGACGTTCGATTGCTTCTTTAAGAAAGGCGGCGGCCTCGTCCATGCGCCCCAGGCTGCTGAGCGCGCTGGCCAGTCCTATCCGCACTTTGGGATGATCGCGGTTGATCTTCAGCGCCTTCTCATAGAGCGGCAAAGCCATGTCGGGTTTATCAAACTGGATATAAGCGTCCCCCAATGCACAAAGCGCTTCGATGAGACCTGGCTGCAACTCCAAGGCATACTGCATATGCTCGATTGCCGGTGAATATTCACTGACCTTCACATAGGCCGAAGCCAAACCAAGGTGGTAGTAGGGGTTTTTTGGTTCCTCGCCGATCGCTCGTGCGAAATATCGCAAGGCCGCCTCATCGTCGTAGCCCAGGCACACGGTCCCCAAAATATACAGGGCGAGCGGATGGTTAGGCGTGCGCGCCAGCACCCGAAGGCATAGGTCCTGAGCCTCGTTAAGCCGCTTGGCCTGCTGAAACTGATACGCCTGCTCCAGCAACGCATCGTCTGCCTGCGCAGGCGAAAGCGAATTTGCGTTGCGCAGATTTGGCTGCGGGAATTTGGGTTTCGGCCCGGTTTGGACCTTGAGGTGCTTTGACCAGGCAGGCGGCAGACGGTTGTTCATCACGTCTCGCTAGCAAAAGCGGCCGAAAGAATCCAGCGTTACGGATCTGCCCAGCGGCAACTTGCACCGACCCATCCGGCGCGCTAGCAAGAAGGCCCTTTCAAGCGAGCTTCCACCATGCATCAGCGCCCTCCCCTCATGCCGCTCATCGCAGCGCTTCCCTCGACGGTGCCGTTTGTCGGCCCCGAAGCGCAGGAGCGCGAGCGTGGCCGCGCTTTTCGCGCCCGCATCGGCGCCAATGAGAGCAGCTTTGGTCCCTCGCCGCGCGTCATCGCCCGCATGGCCGAGATCGCCGGCGACATGTGGATGTATTGCGATCCCGACAATCACGATCTGAAGGTGGCGGTAGCCGCGCATCACGGCGTAAAAGCAGAGAACGTCGTTGTCGGCGAAGGCATAGATGGCCTGCTCGCCCTGGTGGCACGCATGTATGTGGCGCCCGGCGATGCTGTGGTCACCTCGCTCGGCGCTTATCCGACCTTCAACTTCCACATCGCCGGTGTCGGCGGACGACTGGTGACGGTCCCTTACGAGAACGACCGGGAAAGCCTGGATGGCCTGCTGGCGGCGGTGCACAGGGACAAGGCCCCGCTGGTCTATCTCTCCAACCCCGACAATCCGATGGGCAGTTGGTGGGAGGCGAGCGAGATCATCCGCTTCATCGAGGCGCTGCCGGAAACCACCATGCTGGTGCTCGACGAGGCCTATGGCGAACTCGGGCCGGCCTCGGCGCTGCCGCCGATCGATATCTCCAGGCCAAACGTCATCCGCATGCGCACCTTCTCGAAGGCGTACGGGCTGGCGGGCATACGCTGCGGCTATGCGATCGCTGAGGCCCAGGTGATCCGCGACTTCGAGAAGATCCGCAACCATTACGGCGTCAGCCGCATGGCGCAGATCGCCGGCGTCGAGGCGCTCGCCGATCAGCACTATCTGCAAAGCGTGGTGGCGCGGGTCGCGGCCGGCCGCCGACGCATCGCCGGCATTGCCGAGGCGAACGGGCTGAAGCCACTGGCGTCGGCGACCAATTTCGTCACCATCGATTGCTGCGGCGATGGCGCCTTCGCGCTGAAAGTTCTGCAAGCCCTGCTGTCA
>NZ_RZPI01000540.1:0-3913 GCF_003998715.1 Mesorhizobium sp. M7A.F.Ca.CA.002.15.2.1 | reverse complement strand
CGGCCAGGCATTCTTCGCGCACACGATGCTGCCATGGCCCGTCGCGGCGAAAGGTCAGCGTGGCTTCCTCGGAGATGTCATCGCCGTCCTGCGCGTACCAGGTGGCACGCTCCCAGCCATTATAGGCGTCGAAGCGGCCTCCGAGCGCCTTGATGCGATCGTGGATCGGCGACAGCTTGCGGTCGCGGCCCTCCGGCCAGGCATGGCGCGGGAACTGGATGGCGTATTCGTTGCCGTAGATCTCCATGCCCTTGGCGACGCAATAGTCCGGCGCCGCGGCATAGGAAGTGAAGCGGCGCGGGTCGCACGACCACATGTCCCATTCGGTCCGGCCCTCGGTCACCCATTCGGCCAGCACCTTGCCGGCGCCGCCACCCTGGGCAATGCCGAAGGTGAAGACGCAGGCCTCGAAGGCATTGGGAACGCCGGGCATCGGGCCGATCAGCGGATTGCCGTCCGGCGTATAGGGGATCGGCCCGTTGATCACCTTGGACAGGCCGGCCGTGCCAAGGATCGGCACGCGGGCGACGGCGTCGGCCAGATAATGTTCCAGCCGGTCGAGATCATCGGGGAACAGCTGGAAGGAAAAGTCCTCCGGCATCGGGTCATTGTGGCTGGCCCAATGCGCGCGGCAATTGCGCTCATAGGGGCCGAGATTCATGCCGTTCTTCTCCTGGCGCAGATAGTAGGAGGTGTCGACGTCGCGCAGCAGCGGCAGCTTCTTGCCTTGTTCCTTCGACCATGCCGCGAGTTCGGGGATCTCCTCGAACAGAATGTACTGATGGCTCATCACCATCATCGGCACGTCGCGGCCGAACATCCGGCCGACTTCGGCGGCGCGGTAGCCGGCGGCATTGACGACGATCTCGCAGCGGATCTCACCCTGTGCCGTCTCGACCACCCAGTCGTCGTTCTCGCGGCGCACGCCTGTGACCGGGCAGAAGCGGATGATCTTCGCGCCCATGTCGCGCGCACCCTTGGCCAGCGCCTGGGTGAGTTGCGCCGGATCGATGTCGCCGTCGCTCGGGTCGTAGAGCGCGCCTTTCAGCTCATGCGTCTCGATGAAGGGATAGCGACGCTGGATCTCGTCGACACCGACAATGTCTATGTCCATACCCTGGTAGAGGCCCATGCCCTTGGCGCGCTGGAATTCCTGCATGCGCTCGAGCGAGTGGGCAAGGCGAAGCGAGCCGGTGACGTGATAGTTCATGGGGTAGTCGACCGCGTCGGCCAGCCCGCGATAAAGCTCGGTCGAATAGCGCTGCATGTTCATCAGCGACCAGGACGAGGAGAAGGTCGGCACGTTGCCGGCGGCATGCCAGGTCGAGCCGGAGGTCAGCTCGTTCTTCTCGAGCAGCACGCAGTCGGTCCAGCCCGCCTTGGCGAGATGATAGAGCGCGGAGGTGCCGACGGCGCCGCCTCCGATGATCACCACGCGCGCCGTGCTCGGCAAACCCGCCATGTTCTTCTCCAAACTTGAACTCAATAGACGGGTGGTGAAACCACCCAGATGACAATTGCCGGCTCGGCACCCGGATTGCGCCAGCGGTAGGGCTTGCCTTCGAAGCGAAAGGAGTCGCCCTCGCCAAGCCGATGCCAGACACCTCCGATCTCGATGTCGAACAGTCCGGACGCGACGTATCCGGCTTCCTCGGTCGGCCGCTGCGCCTCGGCCTTCAGTTCCGCGCCCGGCGCGAAGACCGAACGCACCATCTCGAAGCTACCGCCGAGATCGGGCGACAGAAGCTCCTCCACCAGGCCGGATTCGCTTGTGCCAAGCGTGCGGCGCCTGCCGGCGCGCACGACCACGCCGCGCTCGCTTTCGACAGGTACGTCATGGCTGAAGAACAGGCTGATCGGCACGCCGAACAGTTCGGCGAAGGCTCTGAGGTCACCGAGCGACGGCGTCGACAGGCCACGCTCGACCTGGCTGACCCAGCCGACCGAACGGCCTAGCTTCAGGCCGATCTCGGCGAGCGTCAGCCCGCGCGCCTTGCGCAGGGCCCTGATGTCGCCGGCCAGCACGCGTTCGTCAGGTCCCTGCAATGTTCTTGCGGTAGTCGAAGGCAAAACGCTCTCTTTATGAAAAATCACCGACAAATTTCATGAGAAATCAAGCTCATGAAAAAATCAAGCAGATTTTCACGGATGCACAAGATTTGCTTGCGCGATTTTGACGGTTCATGCAAAGGCTCCGCCGAGAGCGGCGAGTGGGGACGTCCGATCGAGACAAAGGGTAAGGGACGGCCCATGCTGGAAAATAACCCCCGAATCGAGGGCGACGCCGAGATTGTCGACGAGGCGATCCTGTCGCGCCGTTCGGTGCGCGCATTCCTGCCCGACATGGTCGAAGACGACACCATCCGCGCCATTCTGGCGGTTGCGGCGCGCGCCCCATCCGGCACCAACATGCAGCCATGGAAGGTCTATGTCACCAAGGGCGAGAGCAAGCAGCGCATATCGGACGCCATTCTCAATTCCGGCATTCGCGCCGAAAAAGCCGATTGGGACGAGTACCGGTATTATCCCACGCAGTTCTTCGAGCCGTATCTGACGCGACGCCGCGCCAACGGTTTCGGCCTCTATGGCGCGCTCGGCATCGGTCGCCGCGAGGTCGACAAGATGCGCGCCCAGCACGACCGCAACTTCGTCTTCTTCGACGCGCCGGTCGGCATGATCTTCACCATCGATCGCCGCCTCAACCAGGGTTCATGGATCGATTACGGCATGTTCCTGCAGAACATCATGGTCGCAGCTAGAGGCAGGGGTCTGCACACCTGTCCGCAGGCGGCGTTCGCGCCCTATCACCGGCAGATCAGGCCGGTGCTCGACATTCCGGACGAGGAGATCGTCGTCTGCGGCATGGCGCTTGGTTATGAAGATACGTCAAAACCTGAAAACGCCTTCCGCACCGACCGCGTGCCGCTGCAAGAGTGGGTGACGTTCAGCGAATAAGCCAGCCGGCCTCATTCCGTGTTCATCTGTGCGCCGTGGCCGCTGACATGGGCGCCGTCCTGGGGTGTCAGCTTGAGATAGGCGAGCAGCGCGCAGAGCGTGATGATGCCCTCGATCACGAACAGGATGCGGAAATCGTCGGCGACGGCGGGGCCGCCGCCCGCCAGAAACGACAATGCCGCGGCGGCCAGGCCGACGCTGATCGCCACCGCCAGCTGCCATAATATGTAATAGAGCGCGCTGAAACGGGCGAGCTGCTCGGGCGCGATGTCGGAATAGGCGAGGTTGCCGGTCGAGGCCCATTGCGCGGAGCGGAAGACGCCGAAGACGAAGATGTAAGTGAGCACGATCCACACCGGCGTCGTCGCCTGCATCAGCGCGAAGCCGGCAACCAGGGCGGCGACGATGGGCGTGTTGTAGACCAGCACGCGGCGAAAGCCGAAACGGTTGAGGACACGCGGCATGAAGAACCGCATGGCCACCGAGCCGACCGCGGCTACGAAGGTCAGCGATCCCGCCTGCACCGCGCTCATGCCGAAGCCGAGCTGGAACATCAGCGGCAGCAGGAAGACGACCGAGCTAAGGCCGATCGTGTCCAGCCCGCCGCCGGTGAGGAACGAAATGCGGAAGGTACGGATGCGCAACAGCTTGAGATCGAGCAGCGGATTGCGCACGCGCAGGCAGTAGAACGAGGCGATGGTCAGGATGACGAGCGCCAGCGCCAGTTCGCCGGCGATGATGCCGCCCGCGGCGTCCTTGGCGGCAAGCGAATCCATGCCGAAGACCAGCAGGACCATGCCGCTGCCGACCAGCAGGAAGCCCGGAAAATCGAACGGCGTGCGCACGGGCTTGGTCATCGTCGGAAACAGCGAGGCGGCAAGAATTGCCGCCGCCAGCGCGAACGGCACGTTGATGAAGAAGATCCAGCGCCAGGAAATGTAGGTGGTCAGCGCACCGC
>NZ_RZPI01000053.1:0-15197 GCF_003998715.1 Mesorhizobium sp. M7A.F.Ca.CA.002.15.2.1 | reverse complement strand
GTTCATCGACGTCAAGTACAAGGGCACCAAGCGCTTCGGCCTCGATGGCAGTGAGGCGCTGATCCCGGCGCTGGAGCAGATCGTCAAGCGCGGCGGCCAGCTCGGCATGAAGGAAATCGTGCTCGGCATGGCGCATCGCGGCCGGCTGAACGTGCTCTCCCAGGTGATGGCCAAGCCGCACCGCGCCATCTTCCACGAGTTCAAGGGCGGCTCTGCGGCACCCGATGAGGTCGAAGGCTCGGGCGACGTCAAGTACCATCTCGGCGCCTCGTCGGACCGCGAGTTCGACGGCAACAAGGTGCATCTGTCCTTGACCGCCAACCCCTCGCATCTGGAAATCGTCGATCCGGTGGTGATGGGCAAGGCGCGCGCCAAGCAGGATTATCTGTTCGGCCGCAGCCGCGAGGAAATCGTGCCGCTGGAAGAGCGCGCCAAGGTGCTGCCGCTCTTGCTGCATGGCGATGCCGCCTTCGCCGGTCAGGGCGTGATCGCCGAGATCCTCGGCCTGTCCGGCCTGCGCGGCCACCGCGTCGCCGGCACGCTGCATTTCATCATCAACAACCAGATTGGTTTCACCACCAACCCGCGCTTTTCGCGCTCCTCGCCCTATCCGTCCGACGTCGCCAAGATGATCGAAGCACCGATCTTCCACGTCAATGGCGACGACCCGGAAGCCGTGGTGCACGCCACCAAGGTGGCGATCGAGTTTCGCATGAAGTTTTTCAAGCCTGTTGTGGTCGATATGTTCTGCTATCGCCGCTTCGGCCACAATGAGGGCGACGAACCGGCCTTCACCCAGCCGATCATGTACCGCAACATCCGCAACCACAAGACGACGGTGCAGATCTATGGCGACCGGCTGATCGCCGAGGGTCACCTCACCCAGGCCGAGCTCGACCAGTTGAAAGCCGACTGGCGGGCGCATCTGGAATCCGAATGGGAAGTCGGCCAGCACTACAAGCCCAACAAGGCTGACTGGCTCGACGGCGCCTGGTCGGGCCTGCGCACTGCCGACAACCAGGACGAACAGCGGCGCGGCAAGACCGCCGTGCCGGTCAAGACACTGAAGGAAATCGGCAGGAAGCTGACCGAGGTGCCGAAGGACTTCGAGGCGCACAAGACGATCATCCGCTTCCTCGAAAACCGCCGCCAGGCGATCGAGTCCGGCGAAGGCATCGACTGGTCGACGGCCGAGGCGCTGGCCTTCGGCGCCATCCTGCTCGACGGCAATCCGATCCGCCTGTCGGGGCAGGATTCCGAACGCGGCACCTTCTCGCAGCGCCATTCCGTGCTCTACGACCAGCGCGACGAGACCCGCTACATCCCGCTCAACAATCTGTCGGCGGCTCAGGCCGGCTACGAAGTCATCAACTCGATGCTGTCGGAAGAGGCGGTTCTGGGCTTCGAATACGGCTACAGCCTGGCCGAGCCAAAGGCGTTGACCTTGTGGGAAGCGCAGTTCGGCGACTTCGCCAACGGCGCCCAGGTGGTGTTCGACCAGTTCATCTCGTCAGGCGAACGCAAGTGGCTCAGAATGTCGGGCCTCGTCTGCCTCTTGCCGCATGGCTATGAAGGCCAGGGTCCGGAACATTCCTCGGCCCGGCTCGAACGCTTCCTGCAGCTTTGCGCCGAAGACAACATGCAAGTCGCCAACTGCACCACGCCGGCCAACTACTTCCACATATTGCGCCGGCAGCTGAAGCGCGACTTCCGCAAGCCGCTGATTCTGATGACGCCGAAGTCGCTGCTGCGCCACAAGCGCGCGGTGTCGACGCTGCCGGAAATTTCGGGCGAAAGCTCGTTCCACCGGTTGCTGTGGGACGATGCGCAGCTGCTTTCCGGACAAGCGATCAAGCTGGTCAAGGATTCCAAGATCCGCCGCGTCGTGCTGTGTTCGGGCAAGGTCTATTACGACCTCTATGAGGAGCGCGAGAAGCGCGGCATCAACGACATCTATCTGCTGCGCGTCGAGCAGCTTTACCCGTTCCCGGCCAAGGCGCTGATCACCGAACTGTCGCGGTTCCGCAATGCCGAGATGGTGTGGTGCCAGGAGGAGCCCAAGAACATGGGCGCCTGGTCGTTCATCGACCCGTATCTGGAATGGGTGCTGGCGCATATCGACGCCAAGCATCAGCGGGTGCGCTACACCGGCCGTCCGGCCGCCGCCTCGCCGGCGACCGGACTGATGTCGAAGCATCTCGCCCAGCTCGCCGCCTTGCTCGAAGACGCGCTTGGTGAATAGAGAAGATCTGGGCGAACAACAGAACCGAAAGAAAACGGACAGGCACAATGGCTACCGAAATCCGCGTTCCCACTCTCGGCGAATCCGTCACTGAAGCGACCGTCGGCAAATGGTTCAAGAAGGTTGGCGATACAATCGCCGCCGATGAACCGCTGGTCGAGCTCGAGACCGACAAGGTGACGGTGGAGGTGCCTGCCGCCGCCGCCGGCACGCTGGGTGAGATCACCGTCAAGGAAGGCGAGACGGTCGGTGTCGGCGCGCTGCTGGGGTCGATTTCGGCAGGCGGCGCGGCTCCCGCCACGAAGCCGCAAGCGGTGTCGCAGGCCTCGTCGCCGGATGCGGCATCGACCGGCAAGCAGGCCGCGGCCGAGACCGCCAAGATCGCCGGCGATGCCGGCCCGGTCGAGCCGCGCACCATGCCACCGGCACCGGCCGCGGCGAAACTGATCGCCGAAAGCAATCTCTCGGTCGACCAGATCTCCGGTTCGGGAAAGCGCGGCCAGGTGCTGAAAGGTGACGTGCTCGACGCCATCTCCAAGGGCGCGCCGTCGCAGCCGGCCGAGACACCGAAAGCAGCACCGGCACCGGTTGCCGTGCGGGCGCCGTCCGCGGGCGACGATGCATCGCGCGAGGAGCGCGTGCGCATGACCAAATTGCGCCAGACCATCGCGCGCCGCCTCAAGGAAGCGCAGTCGACCGCAGCCATGCTGACCACCTTCAACGAGGTCGACATGTCAGCGGTGATGGCGCTGCGCACCAAGTACAAGGACGTGTTCGAGAAGAAGCACGGCGTGAAGCTCGGCTTCATGGGCTTCTTCACCAAAGCCGTCACCCACGCCCTGAAGGAAATCCCCTCGGTCAATGCCGAGATCGACGGCACCGACATCATCTTCAAGAACTATGCCCATATCGGCGTCGCCGTGGGCACCGAAAAGGGCCTTGTCGTGCCGGTGGTGCGCGATGCCGACCAGATGTCGATCGCCGAGATCGAGAAGGACATCGGCCGGCTGGGCATCGCCGCGCGCGACGGCAAGCTGTCGGTCGCCGACATGCAGGGCGGCACGTTTACGATTTCCAACGGTGGCGTCTACGGGTCGCTGATGTCGACGCCGATCCTAAACGCGCCGCAGTCGGGCATTCTGGGCATGCACAAGATCCAGGACCGGCCGGTCGTAGTGGGCGGCCAGATCGTGATCCGGCCGATGATGTACCTGGCGCTCAGCTACGATCACCGCATCGTCGACGGCAAGGAAGCGGTGACCTTCCTGGTCCGCGTCAAGGAAAGCCTGGAGGATCCGGAACGGCTGGTGCTTGATCTCTGAGGTCTGGTGCTGATCCGGCTGTTGGAATGTGTGCCGGAGGAAGGGATCTGCGCGGCAGAATGACGACCCGTTCCCTTAGCCTTTCCAAGGTGCTTTCGATCGCATCGATCGCGGCCGGCATGGTGCTGGCCGCTGCCGGCGCTCACGCCGCCTGTCCGATCGAGCTCGCTGTCTATGGCGATACACAGAGCGGCAGCGAGATCGACTTCACGCCGACCGGCACCTCGGCGACCGTCACCAACACCTTCCGCATGATTCTCGACAATGATGTGGTGCTCAACGGCATCGTCATGTGGAATGAAGGCGTATCGCGGCCGAACGGTGCGCTGATGCACAAATGCCCCGAGGGCGACGTCACCGGCGAGGAGCTTGCCGCCTGCACGCCCTGGCACGGCGTCATCTACACGGCGGATGAAAAGGGCAACATCGGACTGCTGCCGGCTGAAGGCGTCGAAGCGCCGAAGACGCTGATCCTGCCGGACCTCGGGTCGGCGTTGCGCCAATCCAGCGCCTATGGCGGCAGCGGATTTTCGAAAGTGCCGTGGGATGTGTTTGCCTTGAAGGGATGCCAGGAATGAGCGGGACGCAAAAGGTGCTGCTGGTCACCGGCGGCAGCCGCGGCATCGGCGCCGCGATCTGCCGGCTCGGATCGAAGGCCGGCTACCGGGTCGCGGTCAACTACGCTTCGAACCAGGAGGCCGCCAAGGCGCTGGTCGCCGAGATCGAGGCCGCCGGCGGCGAGGCTTTCGCGGTCAAGGGCGATGTCGGCAAGGAGTCCGATATCGTGGCCATGTTCGAGGCCGTCGACCGCGCCTATGGACGGCTCGATGCCTTCGTCAACAATGCCGGCATCGTCGACGTCAAGGCGCGCGTCGACGAGATGGATGTTTCGCGGCTGGAGCGCATGATGCGCATCAATGTCGTCGGCTCGTTCCTCTGCGCCCGCGAGGCGGTGAAGCGCATGTCGACCCGTCATGGCGGGTCGGGCGGATCCATCGTCAACATCTCGTCGGCCGCGGCGACATTGGGCTCGCCGGGCGAATATGTCGATTATGCCGCCTCCAAGGGCGCCATCGACACCTTCACCGTCGGGCTCGCCCGTGAGGTGGCGCTAGAAGGCATCCGCGTCAATGCGGTGCGGCCGGGCATCATCGACACGGACATCCACGCCTCCGGCGGGCAGCCGGACCGGGTGGAGCGGTTCCGCGATCTGCTGCCGATGAAAAGAGCCGGTACAGTGGATGAAGTCGCGGGCGCGGTTCTCTATCTTCTCTCCGACGCCGCGTCCTATACGACGGGCGCGATCCTGAATGTAAGCGGCGGCCGCTGAGCGCTCTCAAGCAGATCGAGCATGATGTTATCCGAAAACCGCGTCACACTTTTCGGCATCATGCTCAAAACAGAAGGACAGTATCATGGCTTATGACGTCGTTATCATCGGATCGGGACCCGGCGGCTATGTCTGCGCCATCAAGGCGGCGCAGCTCGGGCTCAGGGTTGCGGTGGTCGAGAAGAACGCGACCTTCGGCGGCACCTGCCTGAACATCGGCTGCATCCCGTCCAAGGCGCTGCTCCATGCCTCCGAGATGTTCGCCGAGGCCGGCCACTCCTTCGACACGCTCGGCGTCGAGACATCGGCGCCGAAATTGAACCTGAAGAAGATGATGGCGCACAAGGATGCGACGGTGTCGTCGAACGTCAACGGCGTCGCCTTCCTGTTCAAGAAGAACAAGATCGATAGTTTCCGCGGCACCGGCAAGGTGCTCGCCGCCGGTAAAGTGTCGGTCACCTCCGAGGACGGCAAGGTCGAGGAGATCGAGACGAAGAACATCGTCATCGCCACCGGCTCGGATGTCGCCGGCATTCCCGGCGTCAAGGTCGACATCGACGAGAAGGTGATCGTGTCGTCGACCGGCGCGCTGTCGCTGGATAAGGTTCCCGGCCATCTGGTGGTGGTCGGCGGCGGTGTCATCGGGCTCGAGCTCGGCTCGGTGTGGGCGCGGCTCGGCGCCAAGGTCACCGTGGTCGAATTCCTCGACACCATCCTGGGCGGCATGGACGGCGAGGTCTCCAAGCAATTCCAGCGGTTGCTGGGCAAACAGGGCTTCGAGTTCAAGCTCGGCGCCAAGGTCACCGGCGTCGCCAAGGCCAAGAAGGGTGCGACCATCACCTTCGAGCCGGTCAAGGGCGGCGCCGCCGAGACCATCGAGGCCGATGCCGTGCTGATCGCCACCGGCCGCCGCGCCTATGCCGACAGCCTCGGGCTCGGGGAAGCCGGCGTCGAGGTCGACGAGCGCGGCCGGGTCAAGACCGATGGCCATCTCAAGACCAATATCCCGGGCATCTATGCCATCGGCGATGTCATCGCCGGGCCGATGCTGGCGCACAAGGCCGAGGATGAGGGCGTGGCGGTAGCGGAAACCATTGCCGGTCAGGCCGGCCACGTGAACTATGACGTCATTCCGAGCGTCGTCTACACCAGCCCGGAAATCGCCTCGGTCGGCAAGACCGAGGAAGAATTGAAGAAGGCCGGCATCGACTACAAGATCGGAAAGTTCCCGTTCAGCGCCAATGGCCGGGCGCGCGCCATGCTGCACACGGACGGTTTTGTGAAGATCCTCGCCGACAAGCAAAGCGACCGCGTGCTCGGCGTCCATATCGTCGGCTTCGGCGCCGGCGAGATGATCCACGAGGCGGCGGTGCTGATGGAGTTCGGCGGTTCGTCGGAGGATCTCGCCCGCACCTGCCATGCGCACCCGACGATGTCGGAGGCGATCAAGGAGGCGGCGCTGGCGACGTTCTTCAAGCCGATCCACATCTAAGGCCCTTTCATAAACTCTACTCCGGCGGCCATCTGGCGAGGTTTTCTCCGCTTTCACAGCGCCGCGCGTCCCTCCTGGACGCTCAAAGGATGCTGTGACCCTTTTTGATTGGCGCATGATCCTCTCCGAAAAAATCGGACTGATCTTCGGGGTCATGCGCTGCTCACGGACCCAATGTCCGCTGCGCTCCGGTTCTCGAAAACCACACCAGCTGACTCACCGGAGCGAGTTTCTGGAAAGGCCTTTCTGGCGGCCCCTACAAAACAAAACGGCCCGCTTTTCAGCGGGCCGTTCGTAACTGATATCGAGCCAATCACTGGGCCGGTGCAGGTGCCGGCGCAGGGGCTGGTGCCGGCGCAGGAGCCGGTGCGGGCGCGGGTGCCGGGGCAGGCGCCGGTTCTGCAGGTGCCGGAGCAGGCGCGGGCGCAGGTTCAGCCGGCTTCATCGGTTCCGCCGGTGCAGGCGCTGGGGCCGGTGTGCTGGCCGCCGGCGGCTCGGCGGGTGCCGGGTGCTCACCACTTCTTCCGAAAACATAATACGCGACAACCGCCAGAATAACGACGACCAGTGCAATCAGCCAACCGCTACCACCGCCGCCGCCACTTGGCCTTGGTGCGTTGGTGGACGAATTGAACGGGTCGTTTGGATTCGGTGTGTTCGCCATAAAAGTGTCCTCCGTGGATGAAAAATATCAATCAACACCATACAACGCGCAATCATTGAACTGGTTTCACGCTAGGGTTGGAAAACGCCAAAAACAAGGACAATCCTGCCCTTCCGCAGCCGGAGTGGCGTCGTTTCGCCACGCAGCGCGCCAAGTTTGCGTCTGTTAAGGTCGAATCAGAGGGTTTTGCCGTGACGAATCCGTCAGCTCAGCTTGTCCCGAATCACTGCGATGCTCTCGCCAGAGCCCAGTTCGCAGACCGCTATGTGCTGGTCACTGAAGGCCTTTCCTTAACCGCATTCGGCGCGGCCGAACGCGCTCTGGGGCGAACGCCGCCCTGGGTCGGCAGGCTCATGGCGCTGCGCAATCTTGCCGTCAGGCCGTTCCGGCTGAAGACGGGCTTGGAAACTGCGGTGTTGCCGTCGGGCCGGATCGGGATATTTCCGCTCATCAGCCAGTTTCCCGGCAAGGTTGTGCTTGGCCTCGACGACCGACATCTCGATTTCCGTGTTCTGGTCGAAGTCAGGGATCTTGGCAGCGGCCGGCAAGAGGTGGCCGCGACGACGATCGTCAAGACGCACAATTGGCTCGGGCGCGCCTATCTCGCGATCATCATGCCGTTTCACCGGATGGTCGTCCCGGCGATGCTGGCCCAGATCCTGGCGAAGTAAGCTGAAGTCACTAAAGTCCGACAGGCGTGACGGTGTAACCGGCCTTGCGGAAATCCTCGACCAGGCCTTCGGGGCCGGGAAGGTGGAGGGCGCCGACCGCCATGAAGACGTTGCCCCTGGCAAGGATCGGTTC
The DNA here is from genome assembly GCF_003998715.1 of Mesorhizobium sp. M7A.F.Ca.CA.002.15.2.1. Classification (NCBI taxonomy): domain Bacteria; kingdom Pseudomonadati; phylum Pseudomonadota; class Alphaproteobacteria; order Hyphomicrobiales; family Phyllobacteriaceae; genus Mesorhizobium; species Mesorhizobium sp. M7A.F.Ca.CA.002.15.2.1. Next base: position 7,343 of record NZ_RZPI01000053.1, on the reverse strand, counting down.
GGCATGCTCGACCATCACCTTGTTGCGGCTGGTGATCATGGTTTCCTCGAACGCCGCATAGCCCGCGGGGTCGTCCGTGCCCTCCGGCATGGCCACGCGAAACAGCGGCCAGAACATTCCGGTGTCGCCGCGCTGGTAGAGCACGATCATGGTTTCGTTGATGTCGTTGATCTTATCGCCGAGCTTCAGCGTGTCGACGAGGCCCTTCATGTGAAACGCCAGCGGCAGCGAGGCCATGGCGCGCAGCTGGCTTTCAGCCGTCTCCAATCCTTCCACCGGCTTGCCGGAAGCCTTCGCACCTTGCGCCAGTCTGACATCGAGCACCGGGGCGCCGCCTGACTGGCGGGCCAGCTCGCAGGCCGGCAGTGCCATCATGGCCGAGAGCATCCACGGCTTCATCTTGGCAACCGTTGCCGGAGGAATGCCGCGTGCGTCGAGCGCGGCGTTCATGGCCGCCGCATCGTCGGGCGACAGCAGCGACGCCAGCGTCGTCGAATCAGTGAACATCATCAGGTCCGGCTCTTTGAGCATCGCGACCATCATCTTCTGCTTGTCGAGCACGTCCGTGGTTTCGATGATGATGGTGCCGGCGGCGTCATAGGCTTTCTGCGCTTCGGGAGGCAGCGTGGTGACGCGCGGGTCGGTCATATGCATGGTGCCGAACAGGAAGGACGGCTTCTCGCCGGGCTTTTCCAGCTTCCATAACAGGCCCTTGCCGTTCGGCGTCGCGGCGGCTTCCGCTTCGATCTTGCGGTAGCTCGCCGGATCGTTCTTCTGCAGGGCCGACAGCATGTCGGCACCGGTGCAGGTCGGGACTTCGGCATGCGCCTTGCCGGCCGCGAACAGCAGCACGGCGAGGAACGACAGGAAGAACAGAACATTGAGCGCGACGAGCAGCTTCAGCGACACGGAAGCAGCACGGTCGGCGATGGCTATGACGCGTTTCATGAGCCTCTTCTAGGACTGAAAAGCGGCAAAACGGTTAACCTGTGCTGAGAAATTGTCTTGGACTGGCTATCGCGCTCAACTGACGTCGATGGGGCTCATGCTTCAACGATTAGCGGAAACGCCCATTTCTTCGTCATCCCAGGGTCTCCGCGACGGAGCTTCGCTCCTGCTTCGCCCAGGGATGACGACGTTGGGGAGGCTTTCGGCCAAATGGTGAACGTTACTGGCGTTCACGCCCTGGGATGCGCCTGCTCATAAATCTCGAGCAGCCTCGCGGTGTCGACGCCGGTGTAGATTTGCGTCGTCGACAGGCTGGCGTGGCCGAGCAGTTCCTGGATGGTGCGCAAATCACCGCCGCGGCCGAGCAGATGCGTGGCGAAGGAATGGCGCAGTGCATGCGGCGTCGCGGTATCGGGCAGGTTGAGCGCCGAGCGCAGCTTGGCCATGTCGCGCTGGACGATGGCCGGGTTGAGCGGGCCGCCGCGGGCGCCGCGAAACAACAGGCCCTTGGGGTCGAGATGGTAGGGGCAGAGCCGGCGATATTCGGCGATTGCCCTGAGCGCCACCGGCAGCACCGGCACCAGGCGCGTCTTGCCGCCCTTGCCGGCAACGCGCAGCACCGTGTCGGCCGCCGACGCCAGATCGGCGCCGGTCAGGCCGAGCGCCTCGGAAATGCGCAGGCCAGAGCCGTAGAGCAGCGTCAGCACGGCGGCGTTGCGGGCTGCGATCCAGGGTTCCTCCGCCAGTTGGCCTTCGATGGAAACGATATGCTTGGCATCGCTCGCCGTCAGCGGCTTGGGCAGCGATTTGGGCTGGCGCGGCGCGCGCAGTGCCGCCGCACCGGCCGCATTGGCGAGGCCGCGCCGCTCGAGGAAACGCAGCAGCGAACGAATGCCGGCGAGACCCCGGCCCAGCGTGCGGGCGCCGGCGCCGGCATTGCGGCGGGCGGCAAGGAAGCCGCGCAAATCCGCCGGGCGCAGATCGGCGATGTCCGAAATGCCGGGCGAGCCGCCGCAATGGCCGGTGAGGAAATGCAGGAACTGACGCGTGTCGCGCTCATAGGCTTCCACCGTCTCGGGCGACAGCCGACGTTCTCGCGCCAGCATCTTCAGCCAGCTTTCGCGCGCCGCCTGGAGATCGGGTTTGGCCGGGATGAGGAATTCCTGCATGGCGGCATTTTCGGATATTCGGGTTAGGAAGCGGTGAATAGCCCGTCATTGAAATGACAGCCGCGTGGGGCTAGAGCAGGCCAAAGGATATTTCGCCATGAGCAAGCTCCAGAATCCTGTCCAGATGGCCGTGATCGGCGCCGCCCATGGCATCAAGGGCGAATTGCGGGTGAAGACCTTCACCGGCGAGCCGCTGGCGCTGGCCGACTACGGGCCGCTCTACGCCAGGGACGGGCGCGCCTTCCAGATCGTCGACATCAGGCCCGCCAACACCGTCGTCGTGGTCCGTTTCAAGGGCATTGCCGACCGCAATGCGGCCGAGGCGCTGGCCGGCACGGAGCTGTTCGTCGACCGTTCGATGCTGCCGGACGATGGCGAGGAAGACGAATTCTACCATGCCGACCTCGTCGGCCTCGAAGTCCGCGACGACACGGGTGCCGTGCTTGGCAAGGTGGTCGCGGTGCACAATTTCGGCGGCGGCGACATTCTCGACGTGACGCTGGGCGGGCGCAAGGGCGTGCTGATCCCGTTCACACAGGCTGCCGTACCGCAAGTGTCGATCGCCGAGGGTTTTGTTCGTGTCGATCCGGCGGCAGCCGGGCTGGTCGATGACGAGGATGGCGGTGGTCCGCGTGAGGAAGACTTCGATCCGAAGGGCAGGCCGCGCGGACCGAGCGATGCCGGGGGCAACCGGTGAGTTTTTCCGCTTCGGTGCTGACGCTTTACCCCGAGATGTTTCCCGGCGCGCTCGGCCTGTCGTTGGCCGGCCGGGCGCTCGAGGCCGGGACGTGGTCGCTGGAGACGATCCAGATCCGCGACTTCGCCACCGACCGCCATCGCACCGTCGACGACACGCCCGCCGGCGGCGGCGCCGGCATGGTGATGCGCGCCGACGTGCTGGCGAAAGCCATCGACCATGCTTCGCCGGAAGGCGATGCGCGGCCCCGGCTGCTGATGAGCCCGCGCGGCAAGCCGCTGACCCAGGCGCGTGTGCGCGAGCTGGCCGCTGGGCCGGGCGCCGTCATCCTGTGCGGCCGCTTCGAAGGCGTCGACCAGCGGGTGATCGACGCGCGGGGATTGGAGGAAGTCTCGATCGGCGATTTCATTCTCTCGGGTGGTGAGCCGGCCGCCCTTGTGCTGCTCGACGCGGTGGTGCGGCTGCTGCCCGGGGTCATGGGCAACGCGATGTCGGGCGAGGAAGAGAGTTTTGAAAACGGCCTGCTCGAACATCCGCACTATACGCGGCCGCAGGAGTTCGAAGGCCGTGACATTCCCGAGGTCCTGATTTCCGGCAATCACAAGAAGATCGCCGCCTGGCGGCGGGCGGAGTCAGAAAGACTGACAGCCGAGAGGCGTCCGGACCTGCTTGCCGCTGCTCAGCCCTTGGCAAAATAATAGAAGGCCAAAAACAGGCCGACGGCGACGACGAAGCCGCGCACGGCGTTTTGCGGCACCCGCTTGGCGATCCAGACGCCGGCATAGCCGCCGAGCGCGCCGCCCGGGATCATGATGATCGCCTGCGGCCAGGCGACGACGCCGCCCGAGACGAAGACGACGATCGCGACAGCGGCGATGACCATGGCCAGCATGTTCTTCAACGCGTTCAGCCGGTGATAGTCGCCGGCCTGGGTGAGGCCGAGCGTCGCCAGCATCATCACGCCCATGCCGGCGCCGAAGAAGCCCCCATAGATGGCGGTGAGAAACTGCGCGAGCGAGCCGGCCAGCGAGCCCACCGCCGCTTCATGGCCGGGCTTTGGCACTGGTTTCAGCCAGGGGCCGGCGGCGAACAGGGCCGTCGCGGCTAGCAGCAGCCACGGCACCAGAGCGCGAAACGAGGGATTGTCGAGCGCCAAAAGGATCAGAGCGCCGGCCAGTGCGCCCACGGCCGAGATCAGGCACAGCAGCAGCGCGCCGCGCCAGAAGTGCCTGATATCGGCCGAGTAGGCGAGGGTCGAGGTGATGTAGCCTGGAAATTGCGTCACCGAGGAGGTGGCGTTGGCAACGATCGGCGGCAGGCCGACCAACGTCATGGCGCCGAAGGTGATGAAGGTGCCGCCACCGGCGACCGCATTGGCGGCGCCTGACAGAAAGCCCGCTAGAAACAGCACGATGGCATCGAAGACAGACATGAATTGCGGCCGCTCAAAACTGTGTTATTTCAGGCTTTAGAAAGCCTGAACGACCGGCGCAACCCGGCACGGCAGGATTACGATGGTGCCATGCGAGCAGAAAATGCGCGCCCAAGGCGTGACAAAGCGGCGAAATAGCTGTATGTGCCCGCCCGTACCGGCCAGAAAGAATCTGCCGGACCCGTCAACAATGACGGTGTAGTCGCCCCTGCCTGATGTTTCAAAGACAAATGTCTTGGAGACAAAAGGCATAGCCAAGCGGTCAATGGAACTGCAAGGCGAGTGTCGGACGCTCTGACTGTCGGAAGAACAAGAAGTGGACTTTTGAGATGGATATTCTCCGTCAGCTCGAGGCCGAACAGGCCGCCAAGATCGAAGCCAAGCGCAAGCTTCCCGAATTCCAGCCCGGCGACACCGTGCGCGTCCAGGTCCGCGTGACCGAAGGCACCCGCACCCGCGTCCAGGCCTATGAGGGCGTCGTCATCGCCCGCGCCGGCGCCGGCTTCCAGGAGAACTTCACGGTTCGCAAGATTTCCTACGGCGAAGGTGTCGAGCGCGTGTTCCCGGTCTACTCGCCGATGGTTGAAGGCGTCGAGATCGTTCGCCGCGGCAAGGTGCGTCGCGCCAAGCTCTACTACCTGCGCGATCGTCGCGGCAAATCGGCCCGTATTTCTGAAAACACCGGCGTGCGCGCCCGCAAGCTGAACGATGAGGAGCGCGATGCGCTGAACGCCGAGAAGGCCCGTATCGAAGCCGAGAAGGTGGCAGCAGCCGAGGCCCTGGCCGTCGAGAAGGCCGCCCAGGACGCCGCCGAGAAGAAGGCCGCCGCCGAGGCCGAAGCAGCAGCCAAGGCCGCCGCAGAAGCGACCCCTGCCGAATAAGGTTTTCGGAAATCCCATTCAAAAAGGCGGCTTCGGCCGCCTTTTTTCGTTTCACCAGACTGTGAACGCTTTCAGCGCCAGACACAGGATCCGGCTGTTGACGGCGCATTACTTTGTGAACTAAATAATCGCGCACAAAGTAATTGGAGATTTGATATGGCACTCTACACCACACAGGCTCACGTCACCGGCGGCCGCGCCGGCCATGGCGAGACCAGCGACGGTCTGCTCAAGGTCGATCTGGCAATGCCCAAAGAACTCGGCGGGCCGGGGGGCGCCACCAATCCCGAGCAACTGTTCGCTATCGGCTATGCCGCCTGCTTCGAAAGCGCCATCCGCTTTGTCGCGCGCAAACAGAAGCTGTCGCTGACGGATGCCGGGGTAACCTCCACCGTCAGCCTGCTTCCCGATGGCGAAGGCTTTAAGCTCGGTGTCGCGCTCGCGGCGGAAACGAAAGGCCTTGATCAGGCGGCGGCGGAAGCGCTTGTATCGGAGGCGCACAAGATCTGCCCCTATTCCAACGCCATCAGGGGCAATGTCGACGTAGCGCTTTCGGTAAAGGCGGCATGACGGAAAAGACGACAAAGAGCACCAGGGACGTCCCGGCGGAGGCCACCGGGACGTTTCACGTTCCGCGGCTCGACCAACAGCTCTGCTTCGCGCTCTATTCGGCAAGCGGGCTGATGACGAAGCTCTACCGCCCGCTGCTCGATCCGCTCGGCCTGACCTATCCGCAATATCTGGCCATGTTGGCGCTCTGGGAACGGGCTCCAAGCACGGTCGGCGAGCTTGGCGAAGCGCTCGGGCTGGATTCGGCGACGCTGACGCCGCTGCTCAAGCGGCTGGAGGCCGGTGGCCTGGTCACACGCCGGCGCGACCCCGCCGACGAGCGCCGGGTTCTGGTCGAGCCGACAGCGAAGGGACAAGCGTTGCGTGAGCAGGCCAAAAGCGTGCCGGCGGCGATGCTTTGCAACCTGCCGCTGGATGCCGACGAGTTGAAATCCCTGCACCGCACGCTGACACGGTTCGTCTCCGGCTTGCGCAAGGCGGATGCCGGCATCGTGAAGCGGAGCTGATCGCTGCCGCGACACCGTTCATTCCTGAATCCCGGAAATGAAGGCATCGGAATCCCTTTTCGCGCGCGCTGACGCAGCGGACCGTCTTGCATGACGCTTGCGGAAAGCTAAAGTCGGCGCCGGATTTTCCTACAAGCCCGGCCGTGCCCGGGTCCTTCAATTTCCGGGGAGTGTGTCATGACCAAATCGAAACTGCTGCTGGCAGGCCTGCTTGCCCTCGTCCTGGTACCCGTTGCCGCCTTTGCGCAGGCGCTGCCCGACCTCGGCGGCAAAAAGGTGGTGGTTGTGACCGAAAACGCCTATCCGCCGCTGCAGTTCATCGATGCCAAGACCGGCAAGCAGATCGGCTGGGAATATGATGCGATGAACGAGATCGCCAAGCGGCTGAATTTCGCCGTCGAGTACCAGAACACATCCTGGGACGCGATGATCCAGGCGGTTTCCGACAACCAGTACAACATCGGCATGACCGGCATCACCATCAAGGACGACCGCAAGGAGAAGGTCGATTTCTCCGACCCCTATATGCGCTCGGAACAGTTCATGCTGGTGCGCGGCGATGAAAGCCGTTTCACCGACGCCAAGACCTTCGGCGCCTTCAAGGATGGGCTGATCGGCGCGCAGGCCGGTACCACGCCCTTCTACACCGCCGTCTACAGCGTGCTCGACGGCAATGAGCAGAACCCGCGCATCAAGCTGTTCGAGACCTTCGGCGCCACGGTGCAGGCACTGAAATCCGGCGACGTTGACGTCGTCTTGACCGACGGCACCGCGGGGAAGGGCTATGTCGACGCCTCCGAGGGCAAGCTGAAGCTGATCGGCGGACCGCTCGGCACCGAGGATTTCGGCTTCATCTTCCCGAAGGGTTCCGACCTGGTGAAGCCGGTCAATGCGGCGATTGCGGCGTTGAAGGCGGACGGGACGTTCGATGCGCTGAACAAGAAGTGGTTTCTTGATTACAAGATGGGGCAGTGATTTCGCACTGACTTCGCGCTTGAACGCCCCCCTCTGCCTTGCCGGGCATCTCCCCCTCAAGGGGGGAGATTGGCTGTTTTTTCCGCTTTCACCAATCACCAAAGTTGTAAAAAGAGTGCCGTCGACGAAGCTGCCAATCTCCCCCCTTGAGGGGGAGATTGGCAG
>NZ_RZPI01000539.1:0-3934 GCF_003998715.1 Mesorhizobium sp. M7A.F.Ca.CA.002.15.2.1 | reverse complement strand
GTGATCTGTGGAAAACCGGACAGGCCGGCCAGGCACAGAAGCTGGAGCGCCCGTTCGCGATAGGCCTGGAACTGCTCCGGCGTGCTGTCCACGTAAGGCGCCGGACCAGGCACCGTCGGCAGGACAAGGAAGCCGTCCTTGCCGAGCAGGGCGCTCAGTTCGCCGCGAAAGGTCAGACGCCGCACCTTCTCGGCCTGCGCCGTCTTGTCGTCGACGGCGCGGCCGAAGCCGAAACGCTCCTCGACGCCGGTGCCGAGGCCGCGCTCGCCGCTGGTGATCCATTCGCCATGCACCGCCCAGGCCTCCCTGGCCTGCAGCCGGCGAAAGCACCAGTAAAGTTCATCGGGAGATGAGGAGAAGCGGATTGCCGGCGTCGCCGGCGCGCCGAAAACCGCGCCCGCCAGCCCCTTCATTCCGGCATATTCGGCCAGCGCCGGGCGGGCGACCAGCCCGTCCAGCCAATCCAGCGCCAGCGGCCGGTCCAACACGTGCTGGTGCGGATCGCGGCCGAGCAGCAGCTTGCCGACGGTCTCGTAGGTCTCGATGTCGTCGGCGAACCAGCCGAACGTGTCAAGGCTCGGCGCCAGCTTCATCGTGCCGTCGAGCGAAATGCGGCCATGCGTGGTGCGCAGCCCGATCAGTCCGCAAAAGCTCGCCGGCGCGCGGATCGAGCCGCCGGTGTCGGAACCAGTGGCGATATCGGCCAGCCTGCCCGCCACCGCCGCCGCCGACCCCGATGAGGAGCCGCCGGTGACGCGGTCGGGTGCCGCCGGGTTCACCGGAAACGAGAAATGCGCATTCTGACCGAACAGCGCGAAGGCGAGCTCGTCGGTCTGCGTCTTGCCGACGAAGCGTGCGCCGGCATCGAGGATCATCTGCACGGCGGGTGCGGTGCGCGAGGCTGCGTGGCTTTCGGCGAATTTTTGCAAATTGCCGCAACCGGTGCGGTAGCCGGCGACGTCGTATATGTCCTTGACGGCCAGCCGCAGGCCGGCCAACGGGCCGAGCTGGGCATGTGCCACGGGCATCTGGCGAAGATCGAGAAAGGCGTTGAGAGGGCCGTGCGTGCCTGTCATCGTTCGATATCCGGATACGGTTGCCGCAACATTGTTCGACGCCAGAAATTTTACAACCTGCGATACGATTTTTATTGATTGTGAAAGTCTTCGCCCTTATATCGCGCTTGCCCAAAGTCGCACGTGCCTGTGGGTGTCCGCCGATCCTCGAATGGTGAGGGAAATCGGTAAGGTAACTGGAGCCAACCCCTCCAGTCGGTCTAGCGGCCAACCGCCAGCCCGAGGACACCTTGAAGCAACGACGGTGCGGGCCTTTCTGGTGTTCTGCCGGTTGTCCAAAAACCGGGGTTACTGAAGAGGCACACCTTCATTGCCGGCAGTGCGGACGGGTCTCCCATCCAAGCCAAGGCAGACAAAGCGAACCGAGGCCGGGCAAGGCCAAGGTTCACCGCCGCGAGACGGCGCTTCATGGTTCCGGGGTCTCCACCGGCTGGTTCCATGGATTTCCGTCCCGCCTTTGTCCACCGCGAGTTCGCGAGGCCGACAGCCCGCGTCCCGCAGCCTTATTGCGCGCCGAAAGGCGCTGATGGAGAGACCCCGATGGCCACCCAGCGCATCCTTGACTTCCTCGCCACCCGACGTCCGACCGGCCCCTGCCTCGTCGTCGACCTCGATGTCGTGCGCGACAATTTCCGCGCCTTCGAGAAGGCGCTGCCCGATTCCAGGATCTACTATGCGGTGAAAGCAAACCCGGCGCCGGAAATCCTGCGCCTGCTTGCTGCGATGGGCTCGTCCTTCGACACCGCTTCCGTTGCCGAAGTCGAGATGGCGATGGACGCTGGTGCACCGGCGGACCGCATCTCCTTCGGCAACACCATCAAGAAGGAGCGTGACATCGCACGCGCCTACCAGCTCGGCATCCGCCTGTTCGCCGTCGATTGCGTCGAAGAGGTCGAGAAGATCGCCCGCGTCGCGCCCGGTGCGCGCGTGTTCTGCCGCGTGCTGACCGATGGCGAGGGCGCCGAGTGGCCGCTGTCGCGCAAGTTCGGCTGCGTGCCGGCGATGGCCGTCGACGTGCTGCGCCATGCCAAGGGGCTCGGCCTCGACGCCTATGGCGTGTCGTTCCATGTCGGCTCGCAGCAGACCGACCTGACCGCCTGGGACCGCGCGCTGGCCGACGCCAAGGTGGTGTTCGCGACGCTCGCCGAGGAAGGCATCGTCTTGAAGATGGTCAATATGGGCGGTGGTTTCCCGACGCGCTATCTGCGTGACGTGCCGGCCGCCCAGGCCTATGGCCAGGCGATCTTCTCGGCGCTGCGCAAGCATTTCGGCAATGCCATTCCGGAGACCATCATCGAGCCGGGCCGTGGCATGGTCGGCAATGCCGGCGTCATCAAGTCGGAAGTCGTGCTGATCTCGAAGAAGGCCGCCAACGACAATGTGCGCTGGGTGTTCCTCGACATCGGCAAGTTCGGCGGCCTGGCCGAGACGATGGACGAGGCGATCCGCTACCCGATCGTCACCGCGCATGACGGCACGGAGACCGCACCTTGCGTGCTCGCCGGCCCGACCTGCGATTCGGCCGACGTGATGTACGAGAAGACGCCCTATCTGCTGCCTTTGTCGCTGACCATCGGCGACGAGGTGCTGATCGAAGGCACCGGCGCCTACACGACCACCTACTCGGCGGTCGCCTTCAACGGCTTCGAGCCTCTCCGATCCTACGTGATCTGACGGCGCTTGCTCAGCGCATTTTCGAACGGCGAACCGGACACAACTTCGCCTGAAAATGCGCTGAGAGAGCCGATCAGATCATCCCAGGTGGGCGACTTTCGTCCACCCGGGCTCGCCTGTGGAACAGATCTCCGCTCGCCAGGGATTACGGAAATGGAAATGCCAGTTGAAATTGGGGGCCACGCACCGGCCTTTGTGATGGTTGCCGAAACCGCCGCCGATGTTGCGGCGCGCGAGGCGTTGCTCGATCGGGCGATGGGGCCGAAGCGCAGGAAAAAGTCGTCGGAGAAGCTGCGGCGTGGCCGGCGGCCCTCGGAAGGCCTGGTCTTCGTCGCCCGCGATGGCTCGGGCGGCGTCGCCGGCACCGTGCGGCTGTGGGACGTCAGGCTGGGCGAGGGCGGTGCGGCTGCGCTGCTGCTTGGCCCGCTTGCCGTCGATCCGTCGCTCAAGAACGCCGGCATCGGCTCGGCCCTGATGCGCCATGCCATCGCCGAGGCGGCACGTCTTGGCCATGCCGCGATCCTTCTGGTCGGCGATGCGCCCTATTACGCGCGCTTCGGCTTCTCGGCCGAGAAGACCGGTTCGCTTGCCATGCCGGGACCCTATGAGCGGCACCGCCTGCTGGCGCTGGAACTGGTGGAAGGCGCGCTTGACGGCGTGCACGGCACGCTGAGGGCGGCCGGCCGCAAGCTGAAGGCGCAGGAATTGATATCGGCGGCCTGAGATACGAAGCCGCCAGCATTTCATGCAAAAACGCCGCCCGAAAAGGCGGCGTTTTTTCGCGATTGGTGGGCGCCACCTTGGGCGCCTGCATGCCTTCAGCCGATCAGCTGGCTGAGCGCCATGGCAACGGTCATGTCGCCTTCGACCTTTATCTTGCCGGTCATGAACGCCATTGTCGGGTTCAGGTCGCCAGCGATCAGCGAATCGAGATCGTCGAGCGAGAGCTTGATGGTGCAGTCGGTGGGTGCATCGGTGTTCGAGACGGTTGCGCCGTCGATGACGATGACGCCGTCGCTGCCGGTGTCGAATTTCACGGAACGATCGAACCCGCTGCTGGCCACGCGCGACTTGATCTTCTCGGCAATCTCCTGAACGCTCACGCTGTTCTCCTTGTCTGGTTGCATCTGTCTCGCAACGGCGCTTCGATCCAGCCGAAGCCCGTGCCGCGGTTTCGCGATCAC
>NZ_RZPI01000538.1:0-3954 GCF_003998715.1 Mesorhizobium sp. M7A.F.Ca.CA.002.15.2.1 | reverse complement strand
GCTGCCGTGCGCGCCCGCTATGACATCGATGTCCTGCGTTCGCGCTTCGGGGTCTCCTTCGAACAGGCGGCCAACCGGCTGACCATGCTGCAGCGGCAGGGTGCCTCGGGCGTGCCGTTTTTCATGCTGGAGGTCGACAATGCCGGCAACCGCTTCCGCAAGGCCGGCAGCCAGGGCTTTCCTCAAAGCCGCTTTGGCGGCGGCTGTCCCAAGCTGCCCGTGCATGTCGCCTTCACCCAGCCCGGCCAGGTCTTCGTCGAGGCAGTGGAAATGCCCGACGGCGCCGAGTTCCTGTGCATCGCCCGCACGCTGGAAGGGCCGCAAGGCGCATTCTCGGAACGCCCGCGCCGCACCGCGCTGCTGCTCGGTTGCGACATCGGCTTTCGTGACGATATCGTCTATGGCGCGGCATTGCCCGGTGCGGCAATCACCGCAAAGGCCGGCACCGTCGCGGCGACGCCGGTCGGGCCTGCTTGCCGGCTTTGCGAACGCGTCGGCTGCCTGGCGCGGGCAGAACCGCCGGTGACGCGCCCGCTCGGCCTCGACGAGATGGTGACGGGCCTGAGTGCTTTCGATTTTCAGTGACGCCGTGTTCTTCTGAAATGGAGGAAGGTGCCACAATTGTCGGCGGCCGCTGGCTCAGTTCCGGCCTGCGCCTTTGCGTTACGCCAACAGAGCATCTTTTTGTCGTCCCTTGCGCATCGTCCCGTCCACAAGAGCCCGACAGTGGCAGCCATGATCGATACCGCATCGCCGATCGTCGCATCGCCAGCCGTCTCGCCGCGCGAGGAGCGCGTCGGCATGCTTTTGGTCTTCCTGTCGGCGCTGATGTGGAGTTTCGGCGGCGCCATCGCCCGCTTCATCACTGTCGGTGACAGCTGGACGGTCATTTTCTGGCGATCCGTGTGGGCAGCCGCCTTCCTGGTCTGCTTCATGGTTTGGCGTGACGGCTGGCGTGGCATGCTGAAGCTGTTCCGTGACATGGGGTTGCCCGGCCTTGCCGTCGGGATCTGCTTTGCCACGGCATCGACCGCCTTCGTCGTGGCGCTCGCCTACACCACCGTCGCTAACATCCTTTTGATGCAGGCAGGCGTGCCGTTGCTGGCGGCGCTGTTTGCTTGGGCATTGTTTCGCGAAAGGGTTGGTGTCGCGACCTGGGTGGCAATCGCCGCCGTCATCACCGGCGTCGCCATCATGGTGTCGGAATCGCTCGATGGCGCCGTCTCGCCCATAGGCGATGGGCTGGCGCTGTTGATCGCGGTCATGTTTTCAGTCGCCACCGTCATCACCCGGCGGTTCTCCGGCGTGCGCATGACGCCGGCGACGTGCCTCGGCACCATGCTCGCGGCCGGCTTTGCCGTCTCGCAGGCATCGACCCTCACCGTATCTGTCAGTGACATGGGCTTTCTGTTTGCCTTCGGCGTGGTCAATCTCGGCCTCGGCCTGGCCTTCTTCGCCACCGGCGCGCGACTGATCCCGGCGGCCATCGCGGCGCTGCTCGGCACGTTCGAGCCGATCCTCGGCCCGATATGGGTCTGGCTCATTCATTCCGAGGTGCCGTCGGGGCGCACCATCATCGGCGGCGCGGTTGTGGTCACGGCGCTGCTCGTCCATATCGGGCTCGAATTCAAGCGCCAGGCAAGGCCCGAACGCGCAGGGGTCACCGGGGTGCCGTCACCTAATTGAAGCGGCCTGCAGCTTTGCCATTGACAACGTCGCTGCGGCACGGGCAGGCTGGGAATACGGCAACAACAAGACAGGCGTATCTTGCCAAGTCTCCCAGCCGGTCCGATCGGGACCGGACCATATCGTCGTATCTCTGCCCGCGCCATGGCGAAAGCCTCTGACGGTATTGGCACGCCTCCCAGGCCGCCTCAGGGGCATCCAACCATCTCATCGAACCGCCTGCATGGTCTCGGCAGTTCGCGCTTGTCGCCCCTTGGAAAGCTCAATAGTCTGAAGAAAATGCCGGTCGCGCTGATGTCGCGACGAGCCGGTGAAGGAACACTCATCAAAGGAGAATAGCATGATCCGCAAAGCGCTCTGGCTTTCGGCAACGTCGGCATTCCTGACATTTTTCACCGTCGGCGGTCACGCCGAAGATCGTGTCGTCAACGTCTTCAACTGGTCGGACTACATCGACAGTTCGATCATCGACGATTTCACCAAGGAAACCGGCATCAAGGTCGTCTATGATACCTTCGATTCCAACGAAATCCTTGAGACCAAGCTGCTTGCCGGCGGCAGCGGCTATGACGTCGTCGTGCCCAGCGGCAATTTCCTTGCGCGCCAGATCCAGGCCGGCGTGTTCCAGAAGCTCGACAAGTCGAAGCTGCCCAACATTTCCAACATGTGGGATACGGTTTCGGAACGCACGGCCAAGTACGACCCCGGCAACGAATACTCGGTCAACTACATGTGGGGCACGGTCGGCATCGGCTACAACATCAAGAAGGTGCAGGCGGCACTCGGCACCGACAAGATCGACAGCTGGGATGTCTTCTTCAACCCCGACAGCCTGGCCAAACTGAAGGACTGCGGCGTCTACGTGCTGGACTCGCCGGCCGACATCATTCCGGCTGCACTGAAATATCTCGGCCTCGACCCGAACAGCACATCGCCCGACGATATCGCCAAGGCCGAGGAGACCTTGCTCAAGGTCCGACCTTATATCAGGAAGTTCCATTCCTCCGAATACATCAACGCGCTCGCCAACGGCGATATCTGCCTGGCCGTCGGCTGGTCGGGTGACGTGTTCCAGGCCCGCAACCGCGCGGTCGAGGCCAAGCAGGGCGTCGAGATCGGCTATTCCGTGCCGAAGGAGGGTGCGCAGATGTGGTTCGACCAGATGGCGATCCCTGCCGACGCGCCGCATGTCGCGGAGGCGCTCGAGTTCATCAACTACATGATGAAGCCGGAAGTTATCGCCAAGTCGTCGAACTACGTGCTCTACGCAAACGGCAACAAGGCTTCGCAGCAATTCGTCGACAAGGCACTGTTGGAGGATCCCTCGGTTTATCCCGATGCCGAGACCATAAAGAAGCTCTACACCGTCTCGCCATACGATCCCAAGACCCAGCGCGTCATCACGCGCACCTGGACCAAGATCGTCACCGGCCAGTAAGCAATCCGACACGGTCCCGGCAGCCACCTGCCGGGACCGTTTTTACCTGGGGCAAGAAGCAAGAAAATCAGGACGGAGTGGGACATGAAATCGCTTGGCAGCATCCGCAGGGATTTTGCACCGTGGAACGACCCGAACGCCAAGCCGTACATCCAGTTCGACAACGTCACCAAGAAGTTCGGTGACTTCACCGCCGTCAACAATCTGTCTCTGACCATCTTCGAGCGCGAGTTCTTCGCGCTGCTCGGTGCTTCCGGTTGTGGAAAGTCGACGCTGCTCAGGATGCTCGCCGGCTTCGAGGAGCCGACAGCCGGCCGCATTCTGCTCGATGGCCAGGATCTGCGCGGCATCCCGCCCTACCGGCGGCCGGTCAACATGATGTTCCAGTCCTATGCGCTGTTCCCGCATATGACGGTCGAGAACAACATCGCCTTCGGCCTCAAGCAGGACGGCATGCCGAAGCCCGAAATCGCATCGCGCGTTGCCGAGATGCTGAAGCTGGTCAAGCTCGAGCAGTTCGCCAAGCGCAAGCCGCATCAACTGTCCGGCGGCCAGCGCCAGCGCGTCGCGCTCGCCCGCTCGGTCGCCAAGCGGCCGAAGGTGCTGCTGCTCGACGAGCCGCTCGGCGCGTTGGACAAGAAGCTGCGCGAAGAGACGCAGTTCGAACTGATGGACCTGCAGCAGAATCTCGGCCTGACCTTCGTCGTCGTCACCCACGACCAGGAAGAGGCGATGACCATGGCCGATCGCATCGCCATCATCGACAAGGGCGAGGTGATGCAGGTGGCAACGCCGGCCGAAGTTTACGAGGCGCCGGGATCGCGTTTCGT
>NZ_RZPI01000537.1:0-3963 GCF_003998715.1 Mesorhizobium sp. M7A.F.Ca.CA.002.15.2.1 | reverse complement strand
GGTCGGCGTCGACCTCGATTTTGTGCCCGCCGCCGATTTCTCGGTCATGCAGGCGCTGTTGCCGGCCTGCACGATGGTCGACGGCTCGGCCGTGCTCGACAGGTTGCGGGCCATCAAGTCGCCGCGCGAGATCGACCTGCTGCAGCAAGGCATCATCCTGTCGGAAGCCGGGCTGGAGCGGCTGCAGGTCGATGCGATGGCCGGCATGCGCCAGGCCGATCTCATTGCCCTCTACCGGCAAGGTGTCGCCACGGCCGCGTCCGGCCTGTCTCATCCGGTCCAAACTGCCGAATATGTGACGCTGGGCGCTCGGGCCAAAGATGCCGATGCGAAAGCGATGCCTGGCGATCCGCTGAAGTGCGACATGGTCTGCACGGTCGGCGGCTACGCCTCCGACATGTCGCGCAACTTCACCTTCGGGCCGCCATCCGCCGAGCAGGCCGAACTGCACGCCATTGCCGAGCGGGCCTTTGACGACGGGCTGGCGTCCCTTGTTGCGGGAACCACGCTCGCCCACGTGCATTGCGTCGCCACCGACAGCCTGGCGCGGCAAGGGCTGCGCACCTACCGCCGCGGCCATTTCGGCCATGGCGTCGGCCAGTCGGTGTTTTCCGAACAATGGCCGTTCATCGCCGCCGACAGCGATGTCGTGATCGAAACCGGCATGGTGCTGGCCTTCGAGATCCCGCTCTACATAGACGGCCTCGCCAGCTTCAATCTCGAGGACCAGTTCCTGATCACGCCGGACGGGCCCAAGCCGATGAACAGGCTGCCGCGACGGCTGGAGAGGATTGGATAACGAGGCGGGTCACTGCAGGGACAGCGCTCTACGCCCCCCTTGCCCTACCGGGCATCTCCCCCTCAAGGGGGGAGATTGGCAGCTTCGCCGTCTCGCCCACCTTACCGTGTAGATGATTTGGCGAAGGCTGTTGAGCGCGTAATCTCCCCCCTTGAGGGGGAGATGTCCGGCAGGACAGAGGGGGCGCCACGGAACTCGGCGGTGGGGTGCCAAGCACCTAACCACTCACCGCCGGCCTTCTCCCCCTCCACGGCATCTCTTGTTCCAGCTGCGCCGACGCGGCCAGCACCGTTGCCTCGTCGCCGTAGCGGCCGACCAGCTGCACGCCGATCGGGACGCCGTCTTTCGACCAGCCGAGCGGCAGCGAGATCGCCGGCTGGCCGGAGATGTTGAAGGGGAAGGCAAACACCGCGTCCGTCCATTTGGCATTGTAGCGGTCGATATCCGTCTCCGACATGTCGTAATAGCCGAGCGGGCGCGGCAGCTGCGTCAGCGTCGGGGTGATGAAGAGATCGTAGGCGCCAAGGTCGCCGACGATGTCGCGGCCGACCTGCCTGAGCTGCTCGACGTCGGAGATGTGCCTGGTGCCGCTGGTCGCACGGCCGCGCTCGATGATCGCGAAGGTCACCGCCTCGACATCGCCCGGTGTCACCGACCGCCCCATCACCGTTTCAAGGTAGTCGAAGGTCGCCGCCGTCTGCACGCAGGTCATGTTGGTGTAGGTCTTCCACACAGCATCGGCGTCGAGCGGCATGTCATGCTCCTCGACATGGTGGCCGAGCCGCTCGAGTACAGCCACGGTCTCCAGCACCGCCGCCTTCACCTCCGGATCGATCGCGGTGCCGTTGGGCGGCGTGACGGAAAAGCCGATGCGCAGCTTCGTTGGCGCCCGCGCCGACAGGCTGAGCCAGCTGCCATCAGGAACCGGCGGCGTGTAGGGGTCGCCCGGCAGCGCGCCGGCGACCGCGTCGAGATAGGCCGCCGTGTCGCGCACCGTGCGCGAGCAGCAGAGGAAATAGGCGCCGCCATACCAATAGTCGCCGAACGGCGCAAGGCTGACGCGGCCGCGCGACGGCTTCAGGCCGACGATGCCGCAGCAGGAGGCCGGGATGCGGATCGAGCCGGCGCCATCGCTGGCTTCGGCGATCGGCACCATGCGCGAAGCAATCGCCGCGGCCGCTCCGCCGCTGGAGCCGCCGGGCGTGATGCCTTCCTTCCACGGGTTCTTCGTCGCGCCGTAGAGCTTTGGCTCGGTGGTGATCGACCAGCCATTTTCTGGGGCGTTCGACTTGCCGACCAGCACCAGCCCGGCCGCCTTCATGCGGCGAACCACTTCGGTGTCGAAATCGGCGACGACATCTTTCAGGTAGAATGAGGAGTTGGTGTTCGGCGCCCCGGTCCAGGACGAGGCCAGCTCCTTGAGCAGGAATGGCACGCCGGCGAAGGGCGCTGATGTGTCGACCGTCTGCGCCTGGCCGCGCGCCATGTCGTAGAGGCGATGGATGACCGCATTGAGCGTCGGGTTGAGCCGCTCGACCAGCGTGATCGCCGCTTCCACCAGCTCCGCCGGGGTAACGTCGCCGCGCTTCACCAGCGCCGCAAGGTCCAGCGCGTCGGACTCGGCATAGGTTTTCAGCAGACTGTCGGTGACGGCGGCCATATCTCTCTCCTTCGGCGGATAGCTTGTGTTGATGCTGCTCCTGCGGAGAACTGTATTGGGGCATCGGCCCCCTCACCCAGCCTCCGCTTCGCTCGGCTGACCTCTCCCCGAGGGGAGAGGAGACTTGCAGCGCCAGCGCCACCCTCTTCTCCCCAACGGGGAGAAGGTGGCCGCGAAGCGGCCGGATGAGGGGGGCTGGCGCGACTTCAGGCCAGGTCGATGGTCCGTCCCAGTGCGATGCTCTGCTCGGCGGCCAGCACGATGCGCAGGCTGTTGACCGCCGCATCCATCTGCTCGGTGAGGTCGAGATCCTCGCGGATGGCGCGCAGGAAGAAGGCCTGCTCGCGATCGCACAGTTCCTGGTGGCCGGGTTCGTCCTCCATGCTGACGATCTCGTCGGGTTTGGAGAAATTCTTGTCGCCGTCGACAGCGGCATAGTGGATCTTCAGCGCATCGGTCTTGGTGTGGCGGTCGATGTCGGCGGAATTCGAAACCTCTGCCAGCTCGGCAACACTGCTTGCCTGCTGGCCGGCGACGATCGACACCGCGCCCTTGGGGCCGACGACGTCCTTCACGAAATAGGCCGTCTCGCTCATCATCGGGCCCCAGCCCGCCTCGTACCAGCCGACCGAACCGTCATCGAAGGTGACGTGCAGATGGCCGTAATTCTGCTTGTCGGCTTCCGCCCAGAGCTTGGCGCCGATGCCGTGCACGCGCACCGGCTTGGCGCCGGTCAGCTGGCACATGACGTCGACATAGTGGACGCCGCAATCGACGATCGGGATCAGCGAATCGATCAGGTTCTTGTGCCAGTGCCAGGCGCTGCCGCTGCTCTGCTGGTTGAGGTTGAGCCGCATCACCAGCGGCTTGCCGAGCGTCTTGCCGACCTCGATGAACTTGATCCACGACGGATGCACGCGCAGAATATAGCCGAGCACCAGCTTGCGGTTCTTGGCCCGCGCCGCCGCGACCACCTTCTCGGCATCCTCGTTGTTGGTGGCGAGCGGCTTTTCCATGAACACATGGCAGTTGGCGGCGATTGCCTTCAGCGCGTATTCGGCGTGGGTGTTCGGCCAGCTGTTGATCGAGACGGCGTCCGCTTTTGTTTCCTTCAGCGCCTGGTCGAAATCCTCGTAGAGTGGGTAGCCGGCTAACTCTTCCGGAATCTTCGTGTTGCTCTTGATCGACCGGCTCATGATGCCGACGATCTCGAAACCGTCGAGCCGGTGATAGGCGCTGGCATGCGACGCACCCATATTGCCGAGACCCACCACCAGCACTTTTACCTTGTCGGACACCGAATATCTCCCAGGTTTTGATTGAATTGTGCGCGGCGATCGGTTGCCGCTCGTATGTCTATCCGAGACAATCACCTCAGGTCAGCGCCGCCGCTCATTGCCCGGCCCTTTCCTCTCCCCCGTCGATCGGGGGAGAGGTGTCGAGCGAAGCTCGACGGAGTGGGGGTCGAGACCCTCGCCGCGCGCTTGAGGTCTCTTGCTCGTCA
>NZ_RZPI01000536.1:2248-3971 GCF_003998715.1 Mesorhizobium sp. M7A.F.Ca.CA.002.15.2.1 | reverse complement strand
GAGCGGGCGTCTGGGCAGCGACCGTAACCTCTTCGGTCGCTAACAACCAATTTCGCAACCGACGGCAGCTGTGTCTGCCGTCCTGGCGAAATCCAGAATTCAGGAGACTAAAATGAACAAGATCCTTATTGCTGCCGCCGCCGTTCTGGCCATCACCGGCAGTGCCTTCGCCGGCAGCGACAATTTTGGCTCCAATGGTGCCAATCAGCCTGCCGCCACGACTTCGGTCGACAGCACGCGCACCTCTTCGGTACGCAACACCGGTTCGCCGGTCTACAAGCTGCTGAACTCGTCGGGTGACACCACCCAGAAGTCTGCTCCGCAAGGTGCCGACCGCAACCTCTTCGGCAACAACTAACAACCGAAGTCGATCTCCAAGTCAAAGAGCGGCGGGCCCGGCCCCCCGCTCTTTTTTTTGCCTGACACGGTAAATGCGGGTTAACCGCCCTTTCTTCCACTTCATTCAACGCGAAAGAACGTCCATCCGCGTCGAAGATATGCAGGTCCTCGCCATTGGCGCTCAGCCGCAATGTCGAGCCGCGCTTGACCTCGACATTGCCGGGCAGCTTGGTCACCAGCGGCAGATCGGCGCGGCCGATGTCGACATAGACAAGCTGCACCTCGCCGAGTTGCTCGACATAGTCGACCGTCCCCTCGAACAGATAGTCCGCGCCGCTGGCGATGATCAGGTCCTCCGGCCGCACGCCAAAGCTCACCGCAGCGCCCTTTGCCGAAGCCGGCGTCGCAATCGGCACGGTCGCCTTGCGTCCGCCGACATGGCTGACGACGGTCGGGTTTCCGGTCTTTTCGATGGTCGCCGGCAGGATGTTCATGGCCGGCGAGCCGATGAACTGGGCAACGAACAGATTGCCGGGCTTCTTGTAGAGGTCCATCGGCGTGCCGACCTGCTCGATATGGCCGTCCTTGAGCACCACGATGCGGTCGGCCAGCGTCATCGCCTCGACCTGGTCGTGGGTAACGTAGATCATGGTCGTGTTGGGCATCGATTCCTTGAGCTTGGCGATCTCGATGCGGGTGGCGACGCGCAGCGCGGCGTCGAGGTTCGAAAGCGGCTCGTCGAACAGGAACACCTTCGGATTGCGCACGATGGCGCGGCCGATGGCGACGCGCTGGCGCTGGCCACCCGACATCGCCTTGGGCAGGCGGTCGAGATATTTGGTCAGCTGCAGGATCTCGGCGGCCTGGCGCACGCGGCGGTCGATCTCGGCCTTGTTCTCTTTGCCGATCTTCATCGAGAACGCCATGTTGTCGTAGACGGTCATGTGCGGGTACAGCGCGTAGGACTGGAACACCATGGCGATGCCCCGCTTCGACGGCGGCACGTCGTTCACCACTTCGCCGGCTATTCTGAGTTCGCCGGAGGTGATTTCCTCGAGCCCGGCGATCGACCTCAGCAATGTCGACTTGCCGCAGCCCGACGGGCCGACGAAGACGATGAACTCGCCCGACCTAATATCGAGGTCGATGCCGTGGAGAATGTTCAGATTGCCGTAGGACTTCTTCACTTGTCTTAGCGTGACATCGGCCATTGGTTTCCTCCAGTGATTGGAAATTCAGTCGAGACGCCCGAACCAGGCGCCGTAGCCGCCAAGCTCGATGGAACCGCTGCTCGCCTGCCCCGAAAATCCGTGCCCGGGCAGAGGTTGCAGCGATCGGCCGCCAAGGTCAACCTTGGCCCGCCCGGCTCCACGATTGAAGACGC
>NZ_RZPI01000536.1:0-2238 GCF_003998715.1 Mesorhizobium sp. M7A.F.Ca.CA.002.15.2.1 | reverse complement strand
GCCGGATGGGCACGCCGGAAGCTGAGAAAGCGCCGGTAGTGCTCGAGCAGCGAAGCCTCGTCGCCCTGCTGGACATTGACCGCTTGCGCCAAATGCTTGGCCGGCACCGGCAGCCAGGGTTTTGCCTGGGAGAAGCCGCCATTCTTGGCGCCGCCGTCCCACACCATCGGTGTGCGGCAGCCGTCGCGGCCCTTGAATTCAGGCCAGAAGCGGATGCCGTAGGGATCCTGCAAATCCTCGAACCGAAGGTCGGCCTCGCCGAGCCCAAGTTCCTCACCCTGATAGATGCAGACCGAACCGCGCAAGGACATCAGCAGCGCCGAGATGACCTTGAGGTAGGCGGTCGGGTCGGGCTCATTGGCGGCCCAGCGCGAGGCCGGGCGCATTACATCGTGGTTGGAGAAGGCCCAGCACGACCAGCCATCGCTGGCGACCTTGCCGAAGGATTCCAGCACCGAGCGGACCTTGCCCGCGCTGATCTTTTCCGGCGCCAGGAAATCGAAGGAGTAGCACATGTGCACGCGCTTGCCGCCGGCGGTGTAGGCGGCCACCACTTCAAGCCCACGCTGCGAATCGCCGACCTCGCCGACCGCTGCGGTTGCCGGATATTCATCGAGCAGGGCACGGAACCGTTCGAGGAAGCCGAGATTCTCGGGCCGGCTCTTGTCGTAGAGATGGTCCTGGTAGTTGTAGGGGTTGACCGCCGGCGCGGTCTGGTCGTTGCGCTCTTCCGGCGGCAGCGGCGGGTTGTTTTCCAAGCCCTGGCTGTGGAAGTAGAAATTGATGGTGTCGAGCCGGAAACCATCGACGCCGCGCTCCAGCCAGAAGCGGGTGACGTCGAGCAACGCGTCCTGAACCTCGTGGTTGTGGAAGTTGAGGTCGGGCTGCTCGGCCAGAAAATTGTGCATGTAATATTGCTGGCGGCTGGTGTCCCATTGCCAGGCCGAGCCGCCGAAGATCGACAGCCAGTTGTTGGGCGGCGTGCCGTCCGGCCTGGCGTCTGCCCAGACGTACCAGTCGGCTTTCGGGTTGCTGCGGCTCGACCGGCTTTCCTTGAACCACGGGTGGTTGTCGGCGGTGTGCGACAGCACCTCGTCGATCATCACCTTCAAGCCCAACCTGTGTGCCTCGGCGGTCAGCGCGTCGAAGTCGGCCAACGTGCCGAACATCGGATCGACGTCGCAGTAATCCGACACGTCATAGCCGAAATCCTTCATCGGCGACTTGAAGAATGGCGAAATCCAGATGGCGTCCGCACCGAGTGCCGCGATGTAGGGTAGCCGCCCGATGATGCCCTTAAGGTCACCGATGCCGTCGCCGTTCGAGTCCTGGTAGCTGCGCGGATAAATCTGGTAGATCACCGCGCCCCGCCACCAGTCGCGATCGATGGCGAGGTCAGGCTTCGAGCTGGCCTTCAAAGCGGATTGCATCGTCTCAGCCTCCTTTCACCGAGCCGGCAAGCAGCCCGCGGACAAAATAGCGCTGCAGCGAGAAGAACACGATCAGCGGCACGATGATGGTCACGAAAGCCGATGTCGTCAGAATCTCCCAGTCGCCGCCGCGTGAGCCCAACAGCGCGTTGAGCTTGGCGGTCAGCACGATCTGGTCTGCCTCTGTGCCGAGGAAAACCATCGCCACCAGCAGATCGTTCCATACCCACAGGAACTGGAAGATGGCAAACGAAGCCAGCACCGGAAACGACAGCGGCAAGACGATCTTGACGAAGATCTCGAAATCGCTGGCGCCGTCGATGCGCGCCGATTCCATGATTTCGCGCGGCAGGCCGGCAATGTAGCTGCGCAGCAGGTAGATGGCGAAGGGCAGGCCGAAGCCGGTATGCGCCAGCCAGATGCCGAGATAGGTCTTCGACGGCATGCCGAAGAAAGCGCCGACGCCGTTGTAGAGTTTCAACAGCGGGATCAGCGACATCTGCAATGGCACCACCAGCAAGCCGATGATGACCGCGATCAGCAGCGCCCGGCCGGGAAACCGCATCCAGGCCAGCGCATAGGCGGCAAAGGCGGCGATCAGGATCGGGATGACGGTCGCCGGAATGGTGACGGTCAGGGAATTCATGAAAGACCGTCCGATGCCTTCGGAAAACAGCACGGTTTTGTAATTATCGGTGGTGAATTTCGGCGGCGCCGACGAAGCATAATAGACGCGCTGGCCGCGATCGCCTTCGAACGCTTTCGGGGACTGCATGACGAAGCTGAAGTAGGAATTGAGCGGCAAGGG
>NZ_RZPI01000535.1:0-3976 GCF_003998715.1 Mesorhizobium sp. M7A.F.Ca.CA.002.15.2.1 | reverse complement strand
GTCTTGCGGCGGATGAATTTGTGCTCGTCGCCGAGCACGAGGATGTCGGCATGGGCGGCGACGAAGCCGTCGAGGCTTTCGGTCAGCACCGTGTCCACCGAATTGATAAACTTCTTCACGGCCGTCTCCTCCCGAAATAGGCCTTCCAAAGCAATTCCAGGAAAAGTGTATCGCGGTTTTCCGTCCGGAATTGCGTAAAACAAGAGTTCGATCAGCCACTCTTGCCGGTGATGCTGGTGATCTTTTGGATAAAATCGTTCACCGCCTTATCGAGCGCGGCGTTCTGCTTGTCGTCGCCGAAATCCGGCACGATCAGCGAGACATGCCGCGTCTTGCGCATGCCTGATGCGATCGACATCTTGCCTGGATGCGCCTGGTGATAGGCGGCGAGAAACTGGTCGCGCTCGGCCGGGCTGAAATGGCAGACGGAAAATATAGCCGGCAAATGTTTTGACGGAATCGGGATCGAATAGGCAGGACTGGAAATCTGCGTGACGAAGCTGCGGTGCTTGCCGAGCGCATCGGCCAGGCGCTGGCGCATACCGGACGGGCGCTGGTCGATGACCTGCGACAGGATCGTCTTGTAGGCGCGGATCGCCTCTTCGGAACCGGGTTCGGGTGTCCTGTCGACCATGCCGGCCGCGCCTAGACAGAAACGTCCGCGACGGCCGCCTTGGCCATGGCGAGTTGCGCCGGCGCGACGGAAAGATCGCGCAGGCCGGCCTCGATCAGTGACGGGATCGAGGCTGGATCGCCGGCTGCATCGCCGCACAGGCTGACCGGGATCTCTTCCCGCTGGCCAAACGCCGTCACGGCAGCGATCAGCCGCAGCACGGCCGGATGACGGACCGAATTGAGATGCGCCACGGCAGCGTTGTCGCGGGCGGCCGCCATGACATACTGGGTGAGATCATTGGAGCCGATCGAGAAGAAGGCGGCATCGGTAAAGGCTTCCGGTACGATCGCCACCGAAGGCACTTCGACCATGATGCCGAGCGGCGGCATGTTGTGTGCGACGCCGCGTGCGGCAAGTGCAGTCTGCTCTTCGGCGAACATCGCCGCTGTCTGTCGGTATTCCTCCACAATGGCGATCATAGGGAACATCACTTTCAGGCTGCCATGGACAGCGGCGCGCAGCAGCGCCCGGATCTGTACACGAAACACCTCGGGTCTTGCCAGCGACAGCCTGATCCCGCGCAGGCCGAGAAACGGATTGCTCTCCTCGACCGTAAAGCCGGGCACCGGCTTGTCGCCGCCGGCGTCAACGGTGCGGATCGTCACCGGTTTTTCACCGGCCCACTCCAGCACCTTGCGATAGGCGCGATACTGCGTCTCCTCATCCGGCAGCGTCTTGCCGAACAGGAATTCGGTGCGCATCAACCCGACTCCGTCGCAGGTCGTAATGTCGATGAGGTCGACATCGGACGGGTCGGCGATGTTGACCTGCACGCGCACCGCCGTGCCGGCCTTGGTCACCGCCGGTCGCGCCAGGAACGTCCCGGCCCGGTCGCTGCGCGCCCGGAATGATGAGGACGATTGGCGAAAAGCAGCGATTTCAGTCTTGGAGGGTGACAGCACAATGCCGCCATGTTCGGCGTCGAGCAGCGCTGTGCCGGTTAGACGAGCCAGCGAAGTGCCCAACCCGACAACCATCGGCACGCCGCGCGAACGCGCCAGCATGGCGACGTGGCTGGCGGTGCTGCCCGCCTTCAGTGCGATGCCGCCGCCGCGGCTCCAGTCGGTTTCGAGAAAACGCGTCGGCGCGATATCCCAGCCGTAGAGGATGGCGCCGGTTGGCGCCTGGACGTCGCCATCCTCGGACAGCGCCCGCAGCACCTGGTCCCTGATATCGCGTATGTCGGCGGCCCGTGCGCGGAAATAATCCTGGTCTGACGCGTCGTAGCCGGCAATCTCGGTATCAAGCGCTTGCCGCCAGGCTTTGTCGGCTGGCAGGCCGGTGCGGATCGCGGCAAAGGCCGGGCTGCTCAGCGCATCGTCTTGCAGCATGGCGATCTGAAACTCGAGAATGTCGGCGGCATCGCCCTCGGCCATCTCGCTCAATGCGGTGAGACGGCTTGTCGCGACGGCGATTGCGGCTTCGAGCGCGGCCTTCTCGTCGTCGGCTGTTTCTTTGCCGACATAGGATACGACAGTCTGGTCGAGGTCGAACAGTGGCCCCTCGGCATAGCCGGCCGAGGCCGAAATGCCTTGCAGTCTAAGCGGTTCGGACATGGTCCGCGCCTTCGTCGAAATCGCGCCGCACCAGTTCGACCAACGCGTCGACGGCATCATTGGCGCCGTCACCGCTGGCCCTGATGTGCAGCACGGTGCCCTTCGGCGCCTTGGCCGCCATCACCTTGACGATGCTCTTGGCGTCGAACCATGGCCCGTTGGCGGCGAGCGCGATCTCCACCTCGGCGGCAAAACTCTTGGCCAACTTGGTGAACTTCACCGAAGGACGCGCGTGCAGACCCACCTCGTGGGTGATCACAACGGTCGCTTCGGCGGATGCGGACATGTCTTTCAAAATTCCCGTTCGTTCACGACGGCGACAATTCATGTGCCGTCGCCACCACTTCCCGCAGCGAGGCGCCGCCGGAGGCCTCGGTCGCTGCCATCACCGCGCCTTCGACGATCGGCGCGTTGCAGACTATGATCTTGTGCGAGCGTGGCTCGCCGATCATCTCCACCGCCATTTCCGAGTTGGTCTCCGCGCCGCCGAGATCGACCAGAATGGCGACACCGGCTTCCGACCAGGCCTTGTCGATGGCGCCCATGATCGCCTCGACATTGGTGCCGAGCCCGCCATGGCCGTTTCCGCCGCACCATGCAAGCGGCACTTCGTCGCCCACCATCTGCCGCACCATGTCGGCCGTGCCCTCGGCAACCAGCGGCGAATGCGAGACGATGACGATGCCGACATTGCTCATGCGCTTTCCCCGAGGCTGTGCGCCACTGTGCGCACCAGCAGCGCGGTTGAGCGCGCGCCGGCGTCCATATGACCGATCGATCGGTCGCCCAGGAACGAGGCGCGGCCACGCAAGGCTTTCATAGGCACGGTCGCGTCGGCCGCGGCGTCGGCGATATCGGCGATTTCAAGAGCTGTCTTTCCCTGCAGCAGCGCGTCATGCACCGGCTGCAGCACGTCGAGCATGGTTTTTTGTCCGATCTGCGATTTGCCGCGTGCTGCCACAGCTTCGATCGCCTTGCCGAACGCCGCCGTCAGATTGGCGCGATCGGGTTTCGCCGAAATCTCCTTGCCGAGTGCCAGGAACAGGGTGCCGAACAGCGGGCCGGAGGCGCCGCCGACCGTCATCACCAGCTTGGTGCCGATCGCCTTCAGGGCATCGGGCAGCGGTTTGGCCGAAAATGCTTCGGCTTCGGCGCGCACGGCCTCGAAGCCGCGCTTCATGTTCAGCCCGTGGTCGCCGTCGCCGATCGCCTGGTCGAGCGCCGTCAATTCCTCGGCGTTCGCGGCGATCGTATCCGCGGCGGCCGCGATCAGCCGGGCAAGGTTCAACGCCGCCATGTCACCCGCATTCCCGGTTTCCATCTTGCCGGCAGTATCGAAAGAACGGTCATTCGACAACTGGAGCATACGTCAGGCCGCTTCATGCAATGCCGCGGCCGCCGCGAAGACTTCGGCCACCGCGTGAGCGCCGGGGTCGACCACACCTTGCAGCTTGCTGCCGACATAGGCCGACCGCCCGGCTTTTGCCTTGTCCATGGCGGCCGTGGCCTCGGCACCATGGCGGGCTGCTGTTGCCGCCTCCTCCAGGCCGTTCGCGTCGAGTGCTTTGAGCGCCGGCTCCAGCGCATCGACCATGGTTCTATCGCCAATTCTGGCGCCGCCATAAAAGGTCATCCGTTCAAGGCCGGCAAGCAACGCTCTGGGCAGGCTCGCGCCGCCGCCCAGAGCCTGCGCCGCCGCCGTGAAGAAGATCGACAGCAGCACGCCGCTGGAGCCGCCCATCGA
>NZ_RZPI01000534.1:0-3976 GCF_003998715.1 Mesorhizobium sp. M7A.F.Ca.CA.002.15.2.1 | reverse complement strand
TCTTGGCATTGGTCAGCTCCCTTACGGCGTCCTTGCCGATCCAGCGCGCCGTCTTGTCTGCCGACTGCGCCAGTCGTTCGGCGACAGCCAGGGCGGCACCGTGCATGTTCATCGATCGCTTACCGATCGACCGAAGCGCCCAGTTCACGGCTTTCTTCACGAAATTGCGGCTGTCGTTCGCGTGCGTTTCGATGATCGGCAGGAAGGAGAGGAAGGTCGCCCCTGGCTCCTGCTTCCGGTGGACGACAGACCAGGCCATCATGGCGAAGGCCGTGCGCCGAACGAACTCCCGCTCGTCGGCCGCAAACTCGGCGATCAGTTCTTTCCAGGCGTCCGTATCGACAAAGAGATCCGAGACGCCGTCGACGATGTCCCAGGAGTCGAAACTCGCCGCCCATCGTCTTGCATCTCCAGCAGAAAACCGTTTCGGGTCAGCCGTGACGGAGGCAATGAACTGCGCCTCCATGATGCCGCTGTCCCATAGCTCGAAGGCGCGCTCGTGGTTGCGTTTGATCGTCCGCGCGATCTGCCGCTGCATGCCGTGCGAGATGCCAAGTGCACGGTCGATCTTGATGCCGTAGCGCAACATGCCGAGGCGGTTCTGCTCGGATCCGATGGCGCGAAGATGGGCGACGATTTCCGCGGCACTGGATTGAGGCGAGAGCTCTGCCACGGCAGAGACCTATTTTTCGAGACGGGCGAGCAGCGAGGACGTGTCCCAGCGCTTGCCGCCCATCGCCTGCACATCCTTGTAGAACTGGTCGACGAGTGCGGTGACCGGCAGTCTGGCGCCATTGCGGTCGGCCTCGGCCAGGCAGATGCCGAGATCCTTGCGCATCCAGTCGACGGCGAAGCCGAAATCATATTTGCCGGCGTTCATCGTCTTGTGGCGGTTCTCCATCTGCCAGGAGCCCGCGGCGCCCTTGGAAATCACCTCGATCACCTTCTCGATGTCGAGCCCGGCCTTCTTGCCGAAATGGATGCCTTCGGCCAAGCCCTGGACGAGACCGGCTATGGTGATCTGGTTGATCATTTTGGTGAGCTGGCCGGCACCGGCCGACCCCATCAAGCCGACCATGCGGGCAAAAGCGTCGATGACAGGCTTCGCTTTGTCGAAAGCGTCCTGCTCGCCGCCGACCATCACGGTCAGCACGCCGTTCTCGGCGCCGGCCTGGCCGCCCGAGACCGGCGCATCGAGAAACGAAAACCCGCCGGCTAGCGCCGCCGCCGCCAGCTCGCGAGCGACCTCGGCCGAGGCGGTGGTGTTGTCGATGAAGACCGAACCCTTCTTCATCGATTTGAAGGCGCCTTCCGGACCGGTCGTCACCGAACGCAGATCGTCGTCATTGCCGACACAGGAGAACACAAAATCCTTGCCCTCGGCGGCCTGCGCAGGGGTCGCCGCCAGGCTACCGCCATGCTGGCCAACCCATTGCTCGGCCTTGGCCTTGGTGCGGTTGTAGACGGTGACGTCATGGCCGCCCTTGTTCTTCAAGTGTCCGGCCATCGGATAGCCCATCACGCCAAGACCGAGAAATGCCACAGATGCCATGAGCTTGCCCTTCAGAATGGAAACGGAATTTGCTGCGAAAGCTCTAGGCTCTGCGCTCAATTCGTCAAGACGCGTATAGCCTGATCGACTGGTGCAGCCGAATCGAAAATCGTCAGCGTTTCAGGTGAACGGTGATCCGGCGCTCGATCCATTCGACGCCATGCCGCAATATCTCGACCATCACCAGATAGACGAGGGCGACCCAGATATAGGCCTGGATGTCGAACGAGTTGGCGAAGGCGAGCTTGGCATTGCCCATCAGATCGTAGACCGTGATGATGGCGACGATGGCGGACGCCTTGACCATCAGGATCAGTTCGTTGCCATAGGGCCGCAAGGCGACGATCAAGGCTTGCGGCAGGATGATCTTGCGCAACGTCTGCAGCTTATGCAGGCCAAGCGAGGCCGCCCCTTCCCATTGCCCTCTTGGCACGCTCTCTATGGCGCCGCGCAGAATCTCCGCCTGGTAGGCGGCCGTGTTGAGCGCAAAGGCAAAGACGCCGCAATTGAACGCGTCCTTGAAAAAATCCCAGAGGCCGACCGACTGGAGTTCGACGCGGAACGAGCCCAATCCGTAGTAGACCAGATAGGTCTGGACCAGCAGCGGCGTGCCGCGGAAGAAATAGACGTAGCAATAGGCGAGGCCGGACAGGATCCGGTTGCTGGACATGCGCCCGTAAGCGACGGGCACCGACAGGATCGCGCCGAGTACCATCGATATGGAAACCAGCGCCAGCGTGACCCCAAGCCCGCTCAGATAAGCCGGCGCATATTTGGCAAAGAAATCAGGATTCCAGGCAAGGAAGAGATAGCTGACGATGCCGATTCCGAACAAAATCCATAGGCCCACCAGCGCGTAACCGGCGATACGCCTGCGCGGCCAGCCGCGCGCCCGTGGCGGCGGACGTTCGACCATGGTGGCCGTGGCGCTCATCGCTGCGCCTCCCGCCGGCCAAGCGAGCGCAGGATCGCATTGGTGGCGAAGGACGACAGGACGGCCAGGCCAAGAAAGACCAGCGAGGCGACGCCGAAGAACAGGAAAGCGTGCTTGGTGACGCGGGCCGCAATGCTGGCATTGCGCAGCGTCTCGGCCAGGCCGACGACCGACACCAGCGACGTGTCCTTGAGCAGGCTGAGCCAGCAGTTCTCCAGTCCAGGAAACGCGATGCGCAGCAGTTGCGGCACGATCACCTTGCGCATGGTCAGCCAGTTCGAAAGACCGATGGCATAGCCGCCCTCATACTGGCCTTTGGGAATGGCGCGGAAGGCGGAAAGGAAAACCTCACTGGCATAGGAGGAGAAGATCAGTGCAAGCACGATCATGCCGGCGACAAAGCTGTTGACGTCGATGGTGACGTCAGGCCGGAAATACCTGACGAGATGCTGCAGCAGGATCGGCATGCCAAAAAAGAACAGGAAGAGCGTCACCAGTTCTGGCAGGCCGCGAAAGACGGTGGTGTAGATGTTGGCGGCAAGGCGCAGCGACGGTTCTTCGGACTGCTTGGCGAGTGCAATGAAAAAGCCGATCGTCAATCCGATGGGCAGCGTGGCAAGCGCCAACGCAATGGTGATCAGTGCGCCATAGGCAATATCGTCAAGCCAGCCTTCAGGTCCCCAACTGAGAAGTGTCCATATGCTCTGGGCTGGCATCGACCGGTCTTATCCTCACGGCATTCCCAAGACGAATAGAAAGACGGCGGGGAAATTCCCCGCCGTCTTGACCTGGCTTATCAGGACTCGGCGCCGTAGACGTCGAACTTGAAATACTTGTCGTTGATTTCCTTGTATTTTCCATTGGCGCGAATGGCGGCGATGGCCGAATTGAGCTTGTTGACCAGGTCGGTTTCGCCCTTGCGTACGGCAATGCCGGCACCAGGCCCGAAAATCTCGACCGGCTGCGGCGAAGGTTGGCCGAGGATCTTGCAGCAGGCGCCGTCAGGCGAGTCCAGAAACTGCTGCAGCACGACGATATCGTCCTCGATGGCGTCGAGACGACCATTGGCAAGATCGGCCTGCTCCTCGGGGCTGCTCGGATAGCCCTTCACGGTGCTGTCGGTGTAGGTCTTCGAGGCATAGTTGAAATGCGTGGTGGTGGTGGCGACGCCGATGGTCTTGCCGGCGAGATCTTCCTTGGTCACGCCTTTCAGCGTGCTGTCCTTCGGCACGGCGATCGCCGAGGGCGTGTTGTAGTATTTGTTCGAGAAGTCGACCTTCTCCTTGCGCTCCGGCGTGATCGACATCGAGGCGACGATGGCGTCGAATTTACCGGCCTGGAGGGCTGGAATGATGCCGTCCCAATCCTGGGCGACGAAGGTGCACTTGACCTTCATCTCATCACAAAGCGCCTTGGCGATGTCGATATCGAAGCCCACGAGCTGGCCATCGGCGGTAAGGTTGTTGAAGGGGGGGGAGGCGCCGTCGGGG
>NZ_RZPI01000533.1:0-3978 GCF_003998715.1 Mesorhizobium sp. M7A.F.Ca.CA.002.15.2.1 | reverse complement strand
GCCCAGGAAATGCCTAATCTTGGCCGGGCGTGACCGAAAGGCCTCAGTAATCGTAGACGTGTTCGAGCCTGGCGCCGGACTTGATCAGCGCCGGCAGCACGAGATGCAGTTTGCGCACGGCAACGATCATGCCGGTGCGGCGCGTGGATTGATCGGCCGGCAGCGGATAGCTGAACAGGATGTGCATGCCTTCGGGAATGGCGATCGTATCGGTGGAGAGCACCGTGGCCATGATCTCGTCATTGCCGCCGATCTCGACGAAGGAGACGCCCTTGTCGATCAGGCGCAGGATCATTTCGGTGAAGACCTGATAGCGCCTGGTGACGAAGATGGTGCCGTCAGCGCCCATGTCGCGTTCGAGCAAGGTGTCGGGCTCGTTGCGCGTGGCTTCGCCGACGGGCCCCTTGGCCCAGACATGGATGTCGAGCAAGGCGGGGTCCATCGTGGCAGCGAGGGCCTTTTTTATCAGGTCGGCATAGCCCTGCTTGATGGTGTCGGCGAGGCCGAACGCCAGCTTGCGTTCGCTGGTGCGGACGGAGCTGTCGCCCGGCACCGGCTGCACGGCAAACAGGCCGGCACGCTTGTCGGCATACGGGAACTGATACCAGGGCACCTGGTCGAGAAACGCGGCATAGTCCGCCGCGACCTTGGCCTGATAAATGTCGGCGGCGGTGCGCTTGGCCGTTGTCGCCTCGGTGATGCGGCCGACCGTGTTCTCATAGGCCCACTGCAATATATGCTCGATCGAGTGGCTGGTGCCGATGATGACCAGCATCTGGTGGTTGGCATAGTTGAATTTGTAGGGAGCGCTGGCGCGGATGACCATGGCGTAGTCCTGCCAGAAGCGGCCGATATAGGACCAGTAGGGGAAGCCGCTCGGCTGGTCCTTGTCGACGAAGCCGGCATATTCGCGTGCGGCGTAGACGATCGCCCATTCCGGATAGGTGAGGAAGGTTGATTCCTCCGGCCGCTGGTAGCCGGGGATCTCGGCGCGGACCTTGTCGGCCAGCGCCTTGGGCGGGGCGCCGTCGGCAATGCCGGGCAGCGGCGTCTTGTCGAGCGACGACGTCGTCAGGAAGCCGTAGCTCAGCCCGGCGATCGGGATGAGGATGACGACGACGATCAGCCAGAGGATCGTCTTGATGAGGCGCTTCAGCCAGCGGAACAGGAACATGCCCGATCAGGCCGTGGCGAAGTGGTCGTGTACGCGCCTGGCTAGCCGGAAGCCGACATAGACGGCGAAGCCGCCGATGACGATGTGCGGCAGGTTGGCGAAGAAGCGGGCCGGGAATTCGATATCGTTGAGAGAGCGGAAGCCGTTGATGAAGATACCGGCATCGAGGCAGCCGGAACCGGTGACCAGCCCGAGCACGCCGTCGAAAAGGTAGACCGAGCCGAACAGCTTGAAATAGAACACTGCCTGGCGGTGCGAGATGAAGGCGGCGGCCAGCGCCCAGACGCCGGAGAAGGCGTGCAGCAGATCATCGTACCATTGCAGCGAGAACAGGCCGAACAGATTGCCGTCGGCATCGTTGAAGGCCGGTATGTAGCCGATGGCGACGACGCCGAAGAATAGGAAGGCATAGGCAACGGCAAGCTTCTGGACGAGCGTCATGAAGTATCCCCCTTCTACAAGCCCATTTGTAAACGCTACTCTGCCGGCCGCCTGACGCGGTTTTCTGCGCTTCCGATGCTCACGGACTCAAAGGTCCGCTGCGCTTCGGTTCTCGAAAACCACGCCATCCGACTCGGCAGAGCGCGTTTTCAAACGGGCTCTGACCAGGCGATACTAACCGATTTTAGCGCGTGGAGAAGCGGCGCTCGCAAGATCGCCGCCAAAGGGCATCGGGGGGCCAAAAAGACAGTCGGCGCCGGGATTTCTCCCAGCGCCTCCCTGTCAGATCAGGACACGGTCGCGGCAGCAACTTCCGTAAAGTCGTCGCGCCTTGCCGGCCTTGATTTTGACGGTCCTGCCAGTCCGCCGCCCGAGAGCAGCGTCCGTTCGGGACCACGCCGGTCTCCACCCTTGCGAGCTTTGCCCTGCGCACCATCGAAGGTTTTTGCCGTCCTTCATGGCAGCATCGGTCCGCCGTCGGCGTTGGCACGCTTTCCGCGGCCCCGTAGGTCTCGGCTCCGTCCCTCGAAACAGGCAAGCCTGCTCTCGCTTCGGGCCGTACGGGCCTCAGGAAATCCGCCTTTCACTTCGCCTTTCGGCTTGATGATCGGTAGCCGCCTGAGATGGGTTTAATGTACACCGAGTAAGGGTCCTGGGGAATGGCCGCTGCCCTGTGGATAGCGGGATTACCGGGGATCGTTAGCCACAAACCGGGGAATTCGAGCGCCGGCTGCTTTAGACAGCCCGCCCGCTTTTTTGCGTACGAGCCGACAGCGCCCCTTGCTCCGCCGGTGGTCGCGGGCTTCAATGCCGGCAAAGGATCGGACCTGCATGTCCGGCGCCGGGGAGGGCGGGTATTTTGAAAGTCGGAGTGGTTCTCAACCCGATTGCCGGTGGCGGCCGGCTGAAACGGCATTGGCCTGATGTTGCCGTGTCGCTGAAAAAGCATTTCGGCGAATTCGAGCTGCGCGAAACGCAGGCCGAAGGCGATGCCGAAAGGCTGGCAATCGATCTCGCAATGATTGGCTTCGATCTGGTGATTGCGGCCGGCGGTGACGGCACCGCCAGCGAAGTGGCCGACGGGCTTCTGCAGGCGGCCCAGGAGAGCGGCCGGATCACTGAACTTGGCCTGTTGCCGTGCGGCACCGGCATCGATTTCGCGCGCGGGCTCGGCCTGCCGAAAGAGGTGGATGCCGTGCTGAAGCGGTTGGCCGAAGCCAAGGGTCGCAAGGTCGATGCCGGGCGCATCGGCTACATCGACGATCACGGCGCGCTGGCCAGCCGGCACTTCATCAACATCGCCAGTCTCGGCCTGTCCGGCGCCACCGACCGCGCCGTCAATGCCGACAAGCGCAAGGGCAGGATGTCGGCCAAGGCACTGTTCCTGTGGCGCACCGTGGTGGAGTTCATCCGCTACCGTTTTCAGGACGTCAGGATCACGGTCGATGACGGCGCACCCGTCGAAGCGCGCATGGCGCTGGTGGCGGTCGCCAATGGAAAGTTCTTTGGCGGCGGCATGATGATCGCGCCGGATGCCGACCTGACCGACGGGCAGTTCGACATCGTCATCCTGCGCGCCGCCGGCAAGCTGAAGCTGATCTGGGACATCCGGCTGCTCTATGGCGGCCGGCACCGCAACCATCCGGCGATCACCATCCTGCGCGGCAGGAAAGTGGTGGTCGAGCCGCTCGGCGATGCGTCAGAGAATGGCGCCCTGGTCGATATAGACGGCGAGTCGCCGGGACGCATACCCGCGACCTTCGAGATCCTGCCGGGTGCATTGACGCTCAGATACTGAATCAAGCCGTTGACAGATTGATTCAGATGAATCCGCCCATCAATCCAACGTCCTGAAATCGCTTGATAACTGGCTGATGTCAGAGTTCCAGCTTGGCCGGAAAACCGGGCGCGCGCAGGTCGGTATCGACGGCATCCTCGAGCAATTTGACGATCTGGGTGGACCAGGCGCTGCCGCCATATTCCTGTTTGCCCATCTGGAAAATCTCACTCACAAGCGGCGCCAGTTGGAGCGGCAGTCTGAATTCCCTGCCCATCGCCAGCGCGAAGCCGAGGTCCTTCAGCGCCAGGTCCATGGTGAAGCCGATGTCGTAGGAGCCGTTGAGAATGAGCTGGCTTTCGGTCTCGTGGACGAAGCTGTTGCCGGAGGAGGCTGAGATGGCATGGTAGGACTGGGCGAGGTCGAGCCCGCCTTGTTTGGCCAACATCAGCGCCTCGCCGGCGGCGATCCAGCGCTCTACGAACGTCATCGGCCGGCCATCGAGGCGATGTGCGCAAAGTCGTTCCTGATGGGTCCGGTCGGCTCGGCGGCGGTGATCAAGGTGATCACCAACATGCTCGCCTTC
>NZ_RZPI01000532.1:0-3984 GCF_003998715.1 Mesorhizobium sp. M7A.F.Ca.CA.002.15.2.1 | reverse complement strand
GGATAGCAGAGCGCCAAAGGGTCGTGCGGCTCGCCAATGCCGCCGGTGTTTGGCGTATTTTGATCGAAAATGGCCTGGAATTGCAGGCAAAGGCGGTCGTGCTGGCGACAAACGCCTATACGGACGGTCTGATCCCCGGTCTCGCCCAGACGATCGTGCCGCTGCATTCCTTTCAGATCGCCACAGCGCCGCTGCCGTCCAATCTGGCGGCCACGATCCTGCCGGAAGGGCAGGCGGTGTCGGACTCCAGGCGCATCCTCGTCTACTACCGCAAGAGCGCCGACGGCCGGCTGGTGCTTGGCGGACGGGGCCGCATGGCGCTGCCGACGAGCGCCGGCGACTGGGCGCATCTCGAGCGTGCGCTGGTACGGCTCTATCCCTCGCTGTCCGGCGTTCCCATCGAGAAGCGCTGGTTCGGCCGGGTTGCGATGACGCCGGACCACCTGCCGCACATCCACGAGCCGGAGAAAGGCCTGCTCGCCGTGGTCGGCTGCCAGGGTCGTGGTGTCGGCCTGATGACTGCGCTTGGCGAGCGCATCGCCGGCTACCTCCAAAGTGGCGACGCCAGGCAATTGCCTTTCCCGGTCTCGCCGATCCGGCCGATCCCGTTTCACGCCTTCCGCCAGGTCGGCGTCGCCGCGACCATCGCCTGGTATCGCCTGCTCGATGCGTTGGAGCGCTGACCAGGGCGCTTTATCTCCTTGGAGTTCCGTTAGGGGATTCTGCTTGACAGTTTCATGGATATGAAAAACTCTAGGCCAATTTCAAATTTCCAATAGGCAGGTCGATGTCGACCCTAGTTGCAACATCAGCGCCAGAGGCCCGGTCTTCCCAGGGCTTCCGGGTCGCCATGCTGCTGCCGGGCGCGCTGGTCACCTTCCTGCTGATCCTGTTTGCGCTTGGCCTCGTGCTTTTCCTCGCCTTCCGCGGCAATGACGGTTCGCTGCTCGGCGCCGGTTTCACCGTCGCGAACTTCGTCACCGTGGTGTCCGATCCGCTGTACTGGACGGTGACGCTGCGCTCGCTGATCATTGCCGCTCTGGTCACGCTGGCGACGGTCGTCACTGCCTATCCCGTCGCCTACTACCTTGCCTTCCATACCGGCCGGCGGCGCGGCCTGCTGCTGTTCCTGGTGACGCTGCCGTTCTGGACCAGCTATCTCCTGCGCGTCTTCGCCTGGAAGATCGTGCTCGCCTACAATGGCGTTTTGAACTCGGCGCTGATCGAAAGCGGCATCTGGTCCGAGCCGACATTGGCCTTTCTCAACACGCCGGCCGCCGTCGTCGTCACGCTGGCGCACGCCTATGCGCCTTTCGCCATCCTGCCGATCTACGTGGCGCTGGACACCATCCCGAAATCGCTGATCGAGGCCGCTTCCGATCTCGGCGCGCGGCCATTCACCTCTTTCCGCCGGATCGTGCTGCCCAATTCGATGCCGGGCGTGCTGGCGGCAGCCCTCGTCGTCTTCGTGCCGACGGTCGGCGACTATGTCACGCCGGCGCTCGTCGGCGGCCCGGCCAGCACCATGATCGGCACGCTGATCCAGGCGCAATTCGGCAAGGCCAATGACTGGCCGTTTGGCGCAGCACTCTCCGTCGCCGTCATGCTGGTCATCCTGTGCGTGGTGCTGGTCGCGCGCTTCGCCGACCGCAGATTTGGCAGCCGCACATGAGCACTGCACGCACGCACGGAGGTGGCCGCTGGCTCGGCATGTATATCGCCGCCTATCTGGTCTTTCTCTATCTGCCGGTGCTGCTGATCCCGCTGTTTTCCTTCAACAACTCGATCCAGGCAGCGTTTCCGCTGCAAGGTTTTACCTTGCAATGGTACGCGACGCTGTTCGGCAATTCGGCGCTGACCGGTGCACTCTTGAACAGCCTCGCCATCGGCGCCTTCGCCGCCACGGGTGCGACGCTGTGCGGCATAACCGTATCCTACATGGACCTCTACGGCCGCTCGCCGCTGGCCGCCACCATCAGCGCCATCGCAAGGCTGCCGATCCTGATCCCGGGCGTCATCGTCGGCATATCGCTGCTGATCCTCATCAACCTCGTTGGTCTGGGGCCATCGCGCGTCGCCATCGTTCTCGGCCATATATTGGTGGCGCTGCCGACGACCGTGGTGATCATGCGCAGCCGCTTCGCCGCCATCCCGAAAACCATTCGCGAGGCGGCACTCGATCTCGGCGCCTCCGACTGGACGACCTTCCGGCGGGTCATGCTGCCGCTCAGCCTGCCGGCCATCGTCTCGGCATTCATGCTGGCCTTCCTGATCTCCTTCGATGAATTCATCGTCGTGTTCTTCCTGGCCGGCACCGAGCCGACGCTGCCGCTCTACATCTGGAGCCAGCTGCGTTTTCCCCGGTCGCTGCCGACGGTGATGGCACTGGGCACTTCGATCCTGGCGGTGTCCTTCGTCATCGCTGCAGCAGCTGAAATCCTGCGCCATCGCGGCTTGTCCGCCACGGCGCCAAAGCCTGCGGATCCATCACAACCAAAACAAACCAAGAGAGGAGAACTGCAATGGCATTCGACCTGAAATCGATCTCTGCAAAGACTGTTTGCGCTGGATTGACGGCGTTCGCGCTGGCGCTGTCGTCGACCGTCGCTTTCGCCGGCGACAAACTGCAATATTTCACCTGGTCGGGCTATGAACTGCCCGACTTCAACAAGAGCTTCCTTGCCGCGCATCCCGATGGCGTCGAGGCCTCGATCTTCGGTGACGACGATGACGCCTTCACCAAGGTCAAGGCCGGCTTCCGACCCGACATTGCGCATCCCTGCTATGACAAGGTGGCGCGCTGGAACAAGGAAGGCCTGCTGCAGCCGATCGACACCAAGCGCATCAAGAACTGGGACTCGATCTTCCCGGTGTTCAAGAACCTGCCAGACCTGCAGGCTGGCGACGGCAAGGTCTGGATGGTGCCGTGGGACTGGGGCAACACCTCGATCCTCTACCGCACCGATCTGGTGAAGAACCCGGAAGCGAGCTGGAACCTTTTGTGGGACAAGCAGTATGCCGGTCGCATGGCGACGATCGACGCGGTGCATGACACGCCTGTCGTGGCGGCGCTGCTCGCCGGCGTCAATCCGTTCGACATGACGCCGGAGCAAATGGACAAGGTGGCCGAGAAGCTGCGCGAGCAGCGCCCGCTGCTCTCCAACTACACCACCGACATGACCTCCGTCGAACAGGCGCTGGCCAGCGGCCAATTGGTCGCCGCCATGACCTGGAACGCGTCGGCCACCTCGCTCAAGAAGCAGGGCGTGCCGGTCGAGTTCATGAAGCCCAAGGAGGGCATGCTGACCTGGGCCTGCGGCTTCGTGATGCTCAAGGACGCCAAGAATGTCGACCTCGCCTATGATTTCATCAACAGCCGGCTGGAGACGGATTCCGGCAAATACCTGATCGAGGCCTACGGCTATGGCAGCTCGACCAGTTCGGCCTTCGCGGCGGTGCCGAAGGAGGAGCTGGAGAAATTGCAGCTGCCGTCCGACCCGGAGGTGATGCTGAAGACCACCATCTTCACCGGACCGATGAAACAGAATGACGACCTCGCCAAGATGTTTGAGAAGGTGAAGGCGGGGGGATAAAGCTCCCCCTTCTCCCCTTGTGGGAGAAGGTGTCGCCGAAGGCGACGGATGAGGGGTGCTCCAGGGAACACCAGCGTCTCACTCCGCTGGAACACCCCTCAACCGTCTCGGCGCTGCGCGCCGATCCACCTTCTCCCACAAGGGGAGAAGGGAAAGCAAACGAGGACTAACGCATGGACATGCTGGACGAAACGGCTGAAAAGCCGAAGGACGATGCCGATGTGCGGGTCGGCAGGCGGGTGCGGGCGCTGCGGCTGGAGCGCAAGCTGTCGCTGGCCGATCTTGCGGCAAAGGCCGGCGTGTCGATCGGTGCATTGAGCCAGATCGAGCGCGGCATGTCCTCGCTGCGCGTCAAGGGGATCTGGCCGCTCGCCGCCGCCCTCGACATCGA
>NZ_RZPI01000531.1:0-3991 GCF_003998715.1 Mesorhizobium sp. M7A.F.Ca.CA.002.15.2.1 | reverse complement strand
CGCTGGGACACCGCCATCATCGACCCGCCTCTGGTTATCTCCGCGCGCGGCCGCGCCATGCGTGTCGAGGCCCTCAACGGCCGTGGCGAGGTGTTGTTGCCGGTCATCGGCAAGGCGCTGGGTAGCCTGGCCGATATCACCATCGCCGAGACATCGAAAAGGCTCATCCGTCTCGACGTCGCCAAGCCCGGCCGTGTCTTCACGGAAGAAGAGCGCAGCCGCGTTCCTTCGGTGTTCACGGTGCTGCGCGCCATCACCGCTCTGTTCAAGACCGAGGAAGACGCCAATCTAGGTCTCTACGGCGCTTTCGGCTACGATCTCGCCTTCCAGTTCGACCCGGTAGACTACAAGCTCGAACGCAAGCCAAGCCAGCGCGACCTGGTGCTGTTCCTGCCTGACGAGATCCTGGTCGTCGACCATTATTCGGCCAAGGCATGGACCGACCGCTACGACTATGCCGGCGAGGGTTTTTCGACCGAAGGGCTGCCGCGCGACGAAATCTCCGAGCCGTTCAAGAGCCCCGACCGCATCCCGCCGCGCGGCGACCATGAACCCGGAGAATACGCCGACCTGGTGCGCAAGGCGATGGATTCGTTCAAGCGCGGCGACCTGTTCGAGGTCGTGCCGGGCCAGATGTTCTACGAGCGCTGCGAGACGCAGCCGTCCGAGATTTCGCGCAAGCTGAAGGCCATCAATCCGTCGCCCTATTCCTTCTTCATCAATCTGGGCGAAGGTGAATATCTGATCGGCGCCTCGCCCGAAATGTTCGTGCGCGTCAACGGCCGCCGCGTCGAGACCTGCCCGATCTCGGGCACCATCAAGCGCGGCGACGACGCAATTTCCGACTCAGAGCAGATCCTGAAACTGCTCAACTCGAAGAAAGACGAATCCGAGCTGACCATGTGCTCGGACGTCGACCGCAACGACAAGTCGCGGGTCTGCGAGCCGGGTTCGGTGCGCGTTATCGGCCGGCGCCAGATCGAGATGTATTCGCGCCTGATCCATACGGTCGACCACATCGAAGGCAGGCTGCGCGAAGGCATGGATGCCTTCGATGCCTTCCTGTCGCATGCCTGGGCGGTCACCGTCACCGGCGCGCCGAAGCTATGGGCCATGCGCTTTATCGAGCAGAACGAGAAGAGCCCGCGCGCCTGGTATGGCGGCGCGATCGGCATGGTCAATTTCAACGGCGACATGAACACCGGCCTGACGCTCCGCACCATCCGTATCAAGGACGGCATTGCCGAAGTGCGCGCCGGCGCCACATTGCTGTTCGACAGCATTCCCGAGGAAGAAGAAGCCGAAACCGAACTGAAGGCATCCGCCATGCTCTCCGCCATCCGCGACGCCAAGACAGGCAATTCCGCCAGCACCGAGCGCACCACCGCGCGCGTCGGCGACGGCGTCAACATCCTGCTGGTCGACCACGAGGACAGTTTCGTCCACACGCTGGCCAATTATTTTCGCCAGACCGGCACCAACGTCTCGACCGTTCGCTCGCCGGTGCATGAGGAAGTCTTCGACCGGCTGAAACCCGACCTCGTCGTGCTGTCGCCCGGCCCCGGCACGCCGAAGGACTTCGATTGCGCCGCAACCATCAAGAAGGCGCGCGCCCGCGAACTGCCGATCTTCGGCGTCTGCCTTGGCCTGCAGGCATTGGCCGAGGCCTATGGCGGCGAACTGCGGCAGCTGCACATACCGATGCACGGCAAGCCGTCGCGCATCCGCGTCTCCAAGCCCGGCATCATCTTCTCCGGCCTGCCCAAGGAAGTCACCGTCGGCCGCTACCACTCGATCTTTGCCGATCCGGTGCGGCTGCCCGACGATTTCATCGTCACGGCCGAGACCGAGGACGGCGTCATCATGGCCTTCGAGCACCGCAAGGAGCCGATCGCCGCAGTGCAATTCCACCCGGAATCGATCATGACGCTCGGGCACAATGCCGGCATGCGCATCATCGAGAACATCGTCGCCCACCTGCCGCGCAAGGCCAAGGAAAAGGCCGCCTGACGATCATGGCCGAAGCCGAGAACACGATGGCGATCGCGGCCAAGGCGGCCGCGAAGCGCAAGGTCGCGAACCTCGCCTTCTGGTCGATTATCGTCGCCTTTGTCGTGCTCGCGCTGAAAGCTGCCGCCTGGTACGTCACCGGCTCAGTCGCACTCTATTCGGACGCACTGGAATCGATCGTCAACGTCATCGCCTCGGTCGCCGCCTTCTGGGCGATCCAGATCAGCCACAAGCCGGCCGACCAGGATCATCCCTTCGGCCATCACAAGGCCGAGTATTTCTCGGCAGTGCTGGAAGGCGTGTTGATCGTGCTTGCCGCGCTATTGATCCTCAACGAGGTCTGGCGCTCCTGGCAGACTCCGTCACCCTTGGAACAGCCTTGGGAAGGTCTTGCGGTCAACGGCGTTGCCACGATTATCAACGCCTTCTGGGCCTGGACGCTGATCCGCGCCGGCAGGGCGGAGAAATCACCGGCACTGGTCGCCGACGGCAACCACATCATGACCGACGTGGTGACCTCGATCGGGGTCTTCGGCGGCCTGGTCGGGGCGATCCTGACCGGCTGGCAGATCCTCGACCCCGCACTTGCCGTCCTCGTGGCGCTGAACATTCTGTGGCAGGGCTGGCATGTCATCGGCTCGTCGATGAACGGGCTGATGGACCGCGCCGTCGACACCCAGGAGCACATGCGCATCCGCGACGTCATCTCGGCCAACTGCAAGGGCGCGCTTGAAGTGCACGACCTCAAGACGCGCATCGCCGGCCGCGCCACCTTCATCGAGTTTCATCTGGTCGTCGACGCAGACATGTCGGTCGGCGCCAGCCATGTCATCTGCGACCGCATCGAGGACGCGCTGAAGGCCGAAATCCCCTCGGTGCGCGTCACCATCCACGTCGAGCCCGACGACGAGGCCAAGCTGCCGAAGGGCACAACCGCCGTGCCGTTTGCCTGAGGCGATTTCCTGTAGCGACTTGGGAAAATTAACCGAAGCTTCTCGACTTCGTCATCCACGGGCGAAGCAGGAGCGAAGCTCCGTCGCGGAGACCCGAAGATCCATGCCGCGACCTTGTCCGTAGAGTGCAGCGGAACAGAATTCTGCACCGCAGCAGCGCTCAGATGTCACGCATGGATCCTATGGTCTGCGCCGCCAGTCTCTATCGGCCTTCCAAAGCTGCCTCAACAAAATCGTCGTCAAGTGGCCCGGTCAAACTGTCGAGCCAGACCCAATCCTGCGCAAGCGGTTCGAGAACGACCGCTCGGCCCTCGCGAAGGATTGAAATCTCGCCGGTATCGAAACGGTATTTCTTCGGCATGCGTACTGCTTGCGATCCGCCAGACCAAAAGACTTTTGCCTTATCCATTCGCGCCCTCCATTGAAGCTCAAGGCGAGCAGGCCGATTGCGGCATCGGCTGCAGCCGATAGACCTTGTCGTCGGATTTCGTCTTTCCGGCGTCCGCCTTCGAACACAGGTCGACGATTGCAAGCGCGCTGTTTGGGTTGGCCAGCATCATCGTGCCGTTGGCGCCACGCTTGAGGAAAATCTCCTTCTGCGCGATGTCGCAGGAGAAATTGCTCATCTTCGTGCTGGCCGCGCAGCGCCACTGGTCGGCTTCGCCCTGGCAGGAATAGGTCTGCGTCACCTTGGCCGATTTCTGCCGTGTGGTGACGGTAACGGCAATGTCGGCGCCGTCTGGCCAATTGGCGGTGTCACCGCCCGAGGCGAAGGACGCCAGTTCTACCTTGCCGCGGAAAACCCGGATCGACTGGGTGAGTTGATCGGGGTGCGAGCCGAGATGCGCTGCATCGTAGTCGCGCCCATAGCAGAACGCCTGGTCCGGCTTCAGCCGCTCGCGTAGCGGAGCTCCGAGCGCAGCGGCGACTGGGTCGATGCGCGCGAACTCCGCCTGGCAGGTCGCTGCCGGCATCGGGTCGAGGCGGAAATTGTCATCCTCCGAGCCGAGCGCCCGCCTGTCATATTC
>NZ_RZPI01000530.1:0-4002 GCF_003998715.1 Mesorhizobium sp. M7A.F.Ca.CA.002.15.2.1 | reverse complement strand
GCCGTGCTCGGCACGATCGCGGACGCGAAGCCGATGGCTGGCCAGCCAGCCTCGGTCGGGCCGGCGACAGCAGCCGCCGCGGCAGCCAATCCGCGCGAGCTTGTGGCTGACGAAGCCTCTTCCTCCATCCGGCAGCCTGGCAGCCGCCCGATCGCCAGCCCGCTTGCCCGGCGCCTTGCCGCCGCGGCCGGGCTCGACCTTGCCGCCATTTCGGGAAGCGGGCCGCGCGGACGGATCAAGAAGCGCGACATCGATGCCACCCTTGCCGCTCGCACGAACGAACAGGACGGTGCAGGCCAGCGGGCGCCAGCCGCAGTCCAGGCATCGCCTGTCGCCGCGCCGGCCCGGCAGACGGTGCCGGTGGTCCTCATCCACGGCTTCGGGGCGG
This sequence comes from Mesorhizobium sp. M7A.F.Ca.CA.002.15.2.1, assembly GCF_003998715.1. Lineage (NCBI taxonomy): Bacteria > Pseudomonadati > Pseudomonadota > Alphaproteobacteria > Hyphomicrobiales > Phyllobacteriaceae > Mesorhizobium > Mesorhizobium sp. M7A.F.Ca.CA.002.15.2.1. The sequence continues at coordinate 3,614 of NZ_RZPI01000530.1, read as the reverse complement.
ATCGCTCCGTGTGGCGGCAGGTTGTCCCGTTGCTCGGGCCGGGGATCGAGACGATCAGCCTCGACTTGCCCGGCCATGGTACGGAAGCGGCAAGACCTGCAAGCATCATCGAGGAGATCGCCTTCCTCCTCTCCGACCGGCTGGAGGGGATGGGCGTCGGCAATGCCCATCTCGTCGGCCATTCGCTCGGCGGCGCGGCGGCTCTGGCGCTCGCACGACTGGGCCGTTTTACGGTACGCTCTGTCACACTCCTTGCCCCTGGCGGGCTCGGCCCCGAGATCAATGCGGGCTTCCTTGCCGGGCTCGCCCGCGCAACAACCGTCCCGGCGCTTGAGCGATGGCTGGCGGTCATGGTCGGCGACCCCTCGGCCCTGCCGGTCGGTTATGCGCAGGCCGCACTCAGACAGCTGGAAAAGACCGGCAATCGCGACGCGCTCACTGCGATGGCCGAAAGCCTGTTCCCGGACGGCACGCAGGGTTTCGATCTCGCGGGCGCGCTTGGCGAACTCGCCGTCCCGACGCGGCTCATCTGGGGCAGGCTCGATCGCGTCATCCCGGTCGCCCATGCGGCCCGCGCGCCGGGCTTCACTGCCGTTCATCTTCTCGATGGCGTTGGCCATGTACCGCAGATCGAGGCACCGGCGCTCACCGCCCGGCTCATCGCCGATACGGTGCGAAGTGCCGGCTGAGCCGGCAAGACCATCACGCCCGCGTCAAGGGCGCCACGACAGAATGTCAGAAGGAGTGCCGATATGATCTTCGACCATCGCACCTACACCGCCCGCCCCAACAAGCTGTCGCATTTCCTCAAACTCTACGAGGACGTCGGCCTGCCGATGCAGCGGCATTATCTGGGCGAGCCCTTCGGCTTCTTCCAGACGCATATCGGCGACCTCTCGCGCACCGTGCATCTGTGGAGATATGAAAGCCTTGCCGACCGGGAGGAGCGGCGCGACCGCATGGAGGCAGACCCGGAATGGCAGGCCTACCGGCGCAAGGTGATCGAGACCGACTATCTGCTCGACATGCGCAACCAGATCCTCAAACCCGTCTCGTTCTTCAATCCGGGAAAATAAGATGGACCTGACTTTCTCGACCGAGGGGCGCAGCTGGCCGCTGCGCCTGACTGGCGATGCCGAGCGCACGCGCCGCGCGCTGCTTTCGGCCTTGCCGATGCGTCTGCAGCTGCACACGCCGAAGATCGCCGGCAGCCATATCTATTGGCATGCTCCCTTCGTCGAGGATATCGAGGGTGCTACGCATGTGCTTTCCGCGACCGCCGGCGCATTCATCTACTGGCCGGTGCGGCAGTTCCTCGAAATCACCTTCGCGCCGCTTCAGGCGGAGAATGCCGAGATCACCGTTCTCGGCCATCTCGACGCGCCGGTGGAAGGCATTGCCGAACTTGCCGCGACACTGAAACAGGACCAGGGCCGCCGCATCCTGGAAGGCACGCTTGTCCGGTCGGATGGCGGCGTGTCCGAGCCTTCGCCGCCATCGTCGCTGCCACAGGATATCATTGCCGCTCGCAAGGCGCTGTGGGTGTTCTGTCCCGCCGACATCAGCCGGGTCACCGCGTCACGCGCCATCATGCACCCGGCAGGGCCTGTCTTCACCGCGGAATCAGAAGCGCGGGTGCTGCACGAATTCCTCTGGTGGATCCGCGCCGAGCGCGGCCGGAAGGACGAATTGGTGCTGCGCCAGGCGGCAGCAATCGCGCTCGACAAGACCGCGACCCGGCTACGCGATTTCTGCCACATGGAGGAAACGCCTGCCCTGCTTTTCCGGCTCAAGGCGGCGATGGACGGCAACTATCCGCTCGGTGCGCTGATGGACGAGGCGATCCTGGCTACCGGGCGGGTTGGCGCTTGGATCGATCTTCTCATCCCGTGGAACGACCTCAACGAGGCCTTCCGCGCTGCGCTTGACGGCAGGAGGGCCGGATGATGGAAAAACTGACCATCGGCATTGTCGGTTTCGGCGTCATCGGGCAGCGCTGGACGGCTTGCTTTGCCCATGCCGGCCACGCGGTGCGCGTGTTCGACCCGACAGAGCGGCGCGAAGCGGCTTTCAACGAGGTGCTGCCTGCACTCATGGCCGACCTAGACGCGTTGAAGGGATCCTCGCCCTCGCCCGGCGAGATCCATCTTTTTCCGACGCTCGCCGAGACGCTCCAAGGCGTCGATTTCGTGCAGGAGAACGGTCCGGAAGACCTGGCCCTCAAGCGCCGGCTGCTCGCCGAGATCGAAGATCATGTCGGTGACGAGATCGTCATCGCCTCCTCCTCCTCGGCCCTGCTGGTGTCCGACATGCAGGGCGAGTGCCGCCTGCCCGGCCGCGTCGTGCTCGGCCATCCCTTCAATCCAGCGCATCTGATGCCGCTGGTCGAGATCGTCGGCGGCAAGACATCGGATCCACAAGCGATCGCCCGCGCACGCGCCATCTATGAAGCCATCGGCAAGAAGCCGGTAACGCTCAACCGGGAGGTGACCGGCCATATCGCCTTGCGCCTGATGGGCGCCATGTGGCGCGAGGCGATCGCTCTGGTGCGAGACGGCGTCGCCTCGGTCGAGGACGTGGATCGTGCCTTCATGTATGGGCCGGGCGCGAAATGGACCCTGCAAGGTTCGTTCATCTCCAACAGCCTCAACGCCGATGGCATCGAGGACTTCCTGCGCAAATATGGCCCGACCTATCAGGCGATCTGGGACACGCTGCTCGACGCAAAGCTTGACAGCGAGACCATCCGCTCGATCACAGCTTCGACAAATGCGGCGGTAGGCGGGCGCAGCCACGAGGATCTGAAGGCCGCGCGCGAGCCTGGCCTGGTCGGCATTTTGAAAACAGTGGCCGCACACGGTGCACTCTAATCGTCACGGAGAATGGCCATGACCTATCGCACCGCCCTCGTCACCGGCGCCTCGAAAGGCATCGGCGCAGCGATCGTCGAGAGCCTGATCGCGGAAGGATTGACCGTCCATGCGCTGGCGCGCAGCCGTGGCGCGCTACAGGTCCTGCAGGAGAGGCTCGGGCCACGCGTGAAACCGCTTGTCGCCGATGTGCGCGACAACGAGGCGATCGCTTCTGCGCTCGGTGCGGCGGAAATCGATGTCCTGGTCAACAATGCCGGCGGTTTGGCGACCGTGCGCCCCCTGCACGAACAGAGCGCGGAGGAAACAGCCGAGGTGGTGGCGCTGAACCTCACCGCACCCTTGCAGCTCATCCGCATGTTGCTGCCGGGCATGATCGCGCGCAAGCGTGGCCACATCTTCAACCTGACCAGCACGGCAGCCAGCGGCGTTTTTCCCGGCACGACGACCTACGGTGCGGCCAAGGCCGGCCTTTCCCAGGCCGGTCGCATCCTGCGCTATGATCTCGCGGGCACCGGCGTGCGGCTGACCGAGATCGCCCCGGGCCGTGTGGAAACGGATTTCTATCTGAAGGCCTTCGACGGCGACCGCGAGGGCTTGCGCAAGCGCATGTACTCGCAACAGCGGCCGCTCGGCCCGGCCGACATTGCCGCCGTGCTTGCTACCGCGCTGCGGATGCCGGATCATGTCGACATCAGCGAACTGACCGTCGCGCCGAGCGAACAGGCGCCCGGCGGCCATACC
>NZ_RZPI01000052.1:0-15223 GCF_003998715.1 Mesorhizobium sp. M7A.F.Ca.CA.002.15.2.1 | reverse complement strand
TGTTGGGTCCAAGCGCATCCATTCGCTGCTGGCGACGGTTGACCCGACGAAGCTCGCCGCGATGGAGCGGGTGAAACGAGCGCTGGACGATCAGTCGATCATGAACCCCGACAAGGTGCTTCCCTCCGACGCCTGGTTTGTCCGGTCCTCCAGGCCGCTCCTTTCCGGCAATGAGCGCCGATTGCCACCTCAGAACACGAGCCATCACAACGATGAATAGCCCCACGGTGGAACGACAGGGAATGAACGGATTGACCGCAACCGCCAGCGATCCGGTGGGATCGACCATGCGCCATGATGAGCCAGCCCCCGCCTATGCCCGTGATTTCGCCGTCCTTCGCAGGAGATTTCGCGAAGCCGCCGAGCGGGCCGGCGCGGAACTGTCTGAATATGTTCATCCGCTGAACGGCCCGGATGGCGAGACGCTGGCGACGGATGTGGCGCTGCTTGGCCGCCGCGATGCGCGCAAGCTGATCGTGCTCATCTCCGGTACGCATGGTGTCGAGGGCCCGTTCGGCTCGACTTGCCAGACCGCGTGGCTCGGCCAGAAGCACCTGCGGCGCCTGCCCGGCGACACAGCCATCCTTGCCATTCACCTCATCAATCCCTGGGGTACGGCTTGGTCGCGGCGCGTCAACGAGGACAATGTCGACCTCAACCGCAACTTCATCGACTGGTCTTCAAGTGCTCCCGTCAACAACGGTTATGCCGGCCTGCACGACGCCATGGCGTATCGCGAGTGGGAGGGACCGGACCGCATAGCGGCCGACGAGAAGCTCGCCGTGGCGCGCAAAAGGCTTGGGCATGCCGGGCTGGCGGCGATCGTCGAAGCCGGCCAGTATGAGTTCGCCGACGGCATGTTCTACGGCGGTGGCGGCCCGGTCTGGTCGAACCGCACCTTGAACGAAATTCTGAAGACCTTTGCCGGCGCGGCGCGCCAGGCCATCGTCTTCGACCTGCATACCGGCGCCGGGCCTTACGGTTATCCGGCTCTGCTTTCTGTGGCGAGTTCCGAGCATGACGGCCTTGCCTGGGGCAAATCCATCTTCGGGCCGGCGCTGGCGACAGTCCTGACAGGCCAGGGCGCCAAGACCGATACCGGCATCACGGCAACGGCGACCGGCTATGTCTCCGATGCCGTCCGCAAGGCAATGCCGAACGCGCGCGTGCTGCCGCTTGTCGTTGAATGCGGCACGTTGGACGGGCCGGCTGTCATGGAAGCGGTCCAGGCCGACAACTGGCTGCATCTGTTCGGCAAGCTCGATTCGCCGTTGGGCAAGCGGATCCGCGACACTCTGCGTTGCGCCTTCATCCCGGATGACCCAGACTGGCAACGCACCTGCCTGTCCAGCAGCCTGCGCTATTTCGATCGTGCGCTGGCGGACCTGCGAACCGTCGAGATAACCCAGGACACCAGCAGCGAACAGACGCCGCCAACCCTTCCTGCCGTCGCGGCCGATCCGGCGCCCGCTGACAAGGCAAAGATCACCACGCCGGCCGTGCAGATCGACGAGCTTCACAAGAGCTTCGGCTCGCTTTTGGTGTTGAAGGGCGTCAATCTCACCGCCCATGCCGGTGAGGTCATTTCCATGATCGGCTCGTCGGGCTCGGGCAAGAGCACGTTCCTGCGTTGCATCAATCTTCTGGAGCAGCCGGATGGCGGCAAGGTCGCCATCGATGGCGAGGTGATCAAGATGAAGCCGCTGTCGAGCGGCCGTCTTGGGCCAGCCGATATGGCGCAGGTCGAACGCATCCGCGCCCGCGTCGGCATGGTGTTCCAGAACTTCAATCTGTGGCCGCACATGACTGTGGCGGAGAACATCATCGAAGCGCCCCGGCACGTCTTGAAGGAGCCCCGCGAGAAGGCCATCCAACATGCGCACGCTTTGTTGAAGAAGGTCGGGCTCGCCGACAAGCACGCTCATTATCCGGGCCAGTTATCAGGCGGCCAGCAGCAACGCGCCGCGATCGCCCGAACGCTCGCGATGCGTCCCAAAGTCATCCTCTTCGACGAACCGACATCGGCGCTCGATCCCGAGTTGGTCGGCGAGGTGCTGCGCGTGATCCGTCAACTGGCGGAGGAAGGCAACACCATGATCCTCGTAACGCACGAGATGCAGTTCGCGCGCGAGGTCTCCCACAAGGTTCTGTTTCTCCACCAGGGAAAGGTGGAGGAAGAGGGTGCGCCCGCGGAGCTGTTCGGCAGCCCGCGCTCGGAGCGTCTGCGCCAATTCCTGGCTCGGACACTGTGAGGGAAGCATTCTCGAAGCGTCCGGTTCGCACCGGACAACGGCAATGAAGACCAACAACAAGGGGAACTGATATGAAACTGAAAGTCTTGACGCTGCGCGCATGTCTCGCGGGAAGCATGGGAAGCGCATTGGCGGCCGAAGGCGAGTTGTCCATCGGAACGGAAGGCGCCTACCCGCCATGGAGCATGTCCGACGCCAATGGCAACGTCACCGGTTTCGACGCCGATGTCGGCGCGTTGCTGTGCACCAAACTCGCGGTGACCTGCCATTTTGTCGTGCAGGCGTTCGACGGGTTGATCCCGGCGCTGAAGGCCAAGCGCTTCGACGTCATCATCTCGGGCATGTCGATCACCGCCGATCGCAAGAAGGAGATCAATTTCAGCGTCGGCTATGCCGAACTGGCCAACATGTTCGTCGCGGCCAAGGGGTCTGATCTGGCCGCGATCACCGACGTCGACACGCTGCTGAAGTCGCTCGACGGCAAGAAGGTCGGCGTGCAGGCTGGCACGACCCACGCGCATTTCCTCGAGAAGCGTGCACCGAATGCCGACCTGAAAACCTACGACACGCTTGACCAGATGCAGATCGACCTGGCGAGCGGCCGTATCGACACGGCTTTCGCCGATCAATCCGCCTTGCAGGATTTTCTGGACAAGCCTGACGGCAAGAACTTCCAACTGGTCGGTGTTGAGATCAAGAGCACATACGACCCGACGCTTGGCGAAGGCATCGGCGTCGGCATCGCGCAGGACAACACCGAACTCAAGGTCAAGATCGACAAGGCGCTTTGCGAGCTGATCGCGGACGGCTCGGTCGGCAAGGCAAGCGAGAAATGGTTCAAGACGGACATTTCCCGGCCCTGCAAATAACGCCTTGGAACCCTCGCATGCGCCCGGAGCTCCGGGCGCATGCACTTCATTGGCACGACAAGACTAGGGCAACTCAGATGGAATTCGGTCTCTGGCAGGTTTGGGAAGCGGGTTGGGTGACCGCCATCCTGCGTGGCGCGTCGATAACGATCCTGGTGGGTCTCGTCAGCATGGCGGCCGGGCTGGTGATCGGCATTGTCTGCGGCTTGATCAAATGGGCCCGGATATTTCCGCTCTCGCTGCTCGTTGATGCCTATACCTCGCTGGTGCGCGGCGTGCCCGAGCTGCTCATCATCTACCTCCTGTTTTTCAGTTCGGTTGAATTCGTGACCAAGGTCGTGACCGCTTTCGGCTATGCCGGGGTCGCGGAGAGCGGCTATGCGTTCGTCATCGCGGTCATCGCCATCGGCGCGATCTCCGGCGCCTATTCGACCGAGGTCGTGCGCGGGGCCCTGGGCGCGATCCCCAATGGGCATATCGAGGCCGCGCGCGCGCTCGGGCTATCGGGCGGCCGGATCTTTCGCCGCATCATCGCGCCGCAGATGCTGCGCATCGCGGTTCCCGGAATCAACAACGGCTGGCAGACCACGATCAAGGACACGGCCCTGGTCTCGGTGGTCGGCCTTCAGGAGCTGATGCGCATTTCTTTCATTGGCGCCAATTCCACCCGCCACCCGTTCATCTTCTACCTGATCGCGGCTGTGGTTTATCTGGCCATTACGCTCGTCAGCCAGGCCGGGTTCGACGGCATCGAACGCCTGCTCAGGGTGAGGACGAGAAAGTAGTTATGATGGATCTCATCCAGCTAGCGGTTCCCGTCCTGCTCAAGGGCCTGTGGGTCACAGCGGCACTAACGTTCGTCTCGGTGCTGATCGGCTTCAATCTGGGCCTCGGTTTGGCGCTGATGCGACTGTCGTCGAACCGCTTCCTGTCAGGCTTTGCCAAATATTATTCCAATGTCTTTCGCGGGACGCCACTGCTGGTGCAGATTTTCCTGTTCTATTACGGGCTTGGCCAACTTTCCTCGATCAAGGACAACGCAGCTTTGTGGTGGTTGATCAGCGACGGCGCGCGCTGCGCCGTGCTGGCGCTTGCGCTGAACACGGCTGCCTACACGTCGGAGATCCTGCGCGGCGGATTGATGTCGGTTCCGGTTGGCCTCGTCGAAGCGGCGCAGGCATGCGGCATGTCGCGCATGCTGCGGTTCCGGCGCATCGAGTTTCCGCTCGCCATCCGCCAGGCGCTGCCGGCCTATGGCAATGAGCTCATCCTGGTCGTCAAGGGGACCAGCCTTGCCTCGACGATCACGGTGCTCGAGATCACCGGCTACGCCAAGCGGCTGATGAGCCAGACCTTCGCAATCTTCGAGATCTTCGCCATTGCCGGCGTGCTCTACCTTGTGATCAATCTGCTGTTGATCGCCATCATCCGCGCCATAGAGCGTTTCCTCATGCGCCACGAGGCCTCCTCTGGCCGAGATCTGGCAGCGCCGCAACCAAATCGATCGACCGTGGGTTCGTGACGCCCCTGCTAAGATAGAGCGATCCGAGCGAGTAGTTTTCACGACGTCTCTGACTAAAATGCAATTTCATTGGACGCTGAATGCCCGAGATAAAATGGGTGACCGATCGTCTCGCTTTAGATCACTGCTTCCTCGAGAAACGGCTCGTTGCGATCTATGCGCTCGTAACAGAACGGCGAAAGATCGAGCGTCTGGAAAGCCCCGTGAACGATAAGTTCTGAAACGGCGCGGCCCACGGCTGGCGACTGTTGCAGCCCGTGCCCCGAGAAGCCGTTGGCAAACATGAAATTGGTCACCTGCGGGTGGAAGCCGACGATGCCGTTGTGGTCGAGCATGTTGTACTCGTAGTGGCCGGTCCAACTGGTCTGGACCTTGAGTGCGTCGAAAGACGGAATGCGGTGCCAGAGTGCCGGCCAGATGTAGTCGTCGAACTCTTCATGGTGCATTTCAAAGTCGTCGTAGCCGGCCGGTCCGTCGCCTTGCGGCGTGTTGCCGGTGAGAAAAAGCTCGCCTTCGGGACGCACGAATGTTCCGGAAAGGTCGATGACATTGGGCATCCGGCCGGGGATCGGGTTGGCGCTGGCGAAGACGAAGCTGTAGCGCTTGTAGGGCGCGACCGGGATCGACAGGCCGGCCATGGCGGCCACCTGCTGAGCGCGCGGGCCCGCGGCGTTGACCAATGTTCCGCAGGCAACCGTCTGTCCGGTCGCGAGGCGCACCGAGATGACCCGCCCATCGGCGATGTCCAGCCCTGTCACGGCATTGTCAATATACTCGACGCCGCTGGCGCGGGCTGCGCGGCGGAAACCGTTCATCAGCCCCACGGAATCGAACCAGCCCTCTTCCCTGGCCCCCCAGGAACCGCCACCGAGATCCTCCACATTGAGCCAGGGGAAGCGATCCTTCAGCGGGCCCGGCTCAAGAAACACCGTGTGGGCCCCAAAACTGCGTTGCAGATCGACGCGCTCGCGGGCCGCTTTGACGCCGTCGGGTGAACAGCAGTAAAGATACCCATGCTCCTTGAAGCCGAGGTCGGGCGCCGGTTCGTCCTTGTAGAAAGGTGCCATACGCTCCTGAAATCCGCGGATGACCTCGATGCCGAACTGGCTGATCTTCACATTGATCGGATTGGAATATTGCTGCCGGATCGCACTGGTGGAGAGCGCCGTCGACGAGAATTCGTAGCTCGAGTCGCGTTCGACCACGAGGATCGAGGCGCCGCTGCCCAGCGCCTGGCTCAGCCAGTAGGCCGTGGACGAACCGATGACGGCGCCGCCGACGATGACGATGTCGTAGGCGGTGCGTGACGGCGCTTTGTACCGGGGGATCGGCATGGCTGTATCTCCGGTCTACTGAGTGAACGAAGCGACCAAGGCATCCGAGCCCCGCGCCAGCAGGCCGAGGTCGGAACCAACGGCAACCATGGTGAAGCCGTCGGCGAGGTAGCGGTCGGCATCGGTCTTTGCGGGAGCCAGGATCCCGCTGGCCTTGCCTGCCGCCGTTGCCGCCTTGCGCACCGAGGCGATCGCTTCTTGAACGTGTGCGGCCCCGGGATTGCCCATCGCACCCATATTGGTGGAAAGGTCGCCGGGTCCGACGAAGAGAACGTCGACGCCGTCCACTGCCGCAATTTCCGCGGCATTGGCGACGCCTAATTCATCCTCGATCTGTACGGCGAGAAGCTGCTGCTCACGCGCCTTGGCGTGGTAACCGGCGATGCGACCGAAGCCGTTGGCACGGTGACCGACCGAGAAGCCGCGAAATCCACCAGGCGCATATGTCATAGCCGCGACAATGGCGCGGGCCTGATCGGCCGTCCGCACATTGGGGATCATCAGGCTGCGCGCACCGATATCCAGGGCCTGCTTGATCAGATTGGGATCGTCGGAAGGCAGCCTGACGACGGCCTCGCTGTCGAAGCCGCCCATGACCTGCAACTGGGCCATGATGCTGCGCAGATGATTGGGGCTATGCTCGCCATCGATCAGCAGCCAGCCGGCGCCGGAGCCCGCGACAATTTCCGTCGTCAGGGCCGAAGCCAGCGAGCACCAGATGCCGATATGGGTCCGGCCGGCCGACACGGCAGCCTTCAGCGTGTTGAGGCGCTCTTGCATTTTGCGGTCGGTCTCCGATGAGCGAAAGGACGTTGAAATTTGTATGATGTCCTATATCATACGGCAATAATTTGCTGCAAGATGCAATACGCACCAACCTTCGTACAGGGGTTCAAGAATGAAGATCGGGTTCATCGGGCTCGGTGTGATGGGAGCACCGATGGCGCACCATCTCGTCGACGCGGGACATGAGATCTTCACGGTCCTGAACCGCTCCCCTCTGCCGAAGGACCTTAGGGCATCGGTCGTCGCCTCTCCTGGCGATGTGGCGCGGATGTCCGAGATCATCGTGACCATGCTGCCCGACACGCCAGATGTGGAGCGTGTCCTGCTTGGAGGAAACGGCGTCCTGGAGGGGCTGTCGGCCGATAAGCTGGTCATCGACATGAGCTCGATCAGCCCTATCGCCACTGCGGAATTCGCAGCGAAACTGCGGCAAGCGGGAGCCGGCTACCTCGACGCCCCGGTCTCGGGCGGTGAGGTCGGCGCCAAGGCGGCGAGCCTCACCATCATGGTCGGCGGGCCGACCGCAGAGTTCGAGCGCGCGCTGCCGATCTTTCGGACGCTGGGCAAGAACATCACCTTGATCGGCGAGCACAATGGCGCCGGCCAGACCTGCAAGATCGCAAATCAGATCATCGTCGCGCTCAACATAGAGGCCGTGGCGGAAGCGCTCGTCTTTGCCAGCAAGGCCGGTTGCGACGCGGCAAAGGTGCGCGCCGCGCTGATGGGCGGCTTTGCCTCGTCCCGCGTGCTGGAGGTGCATGGCGAGCGCATGATCGCCCGGACCTTCGCCCCGGGCTTTCGCATGCGGCTTCACCAGAAGGATCTCAACCTCGCGCTCGAAAGCGCCCGCGCGCTTGGCGTCTCGCTGCCGAACACCGCGATGGCGCAACAACTGATGAGCGCCTGCTCAGCCCGACCAGGCGGCGCGGAGGCCGACCACTCGTCCCTCGTCCAGGCGCTGGAGATCCTCAGCGGCCACGAACTGTCAAAAGAAAAGGAGTAAAACCGATGCGCGGAACCGGCAAGGCCGAGATCTTCGTGATGCTGGCCCATCCCGTGGCCCATGCCAAGAGCCCCGGCATATTCAACGAGATCTTCGAGCAGAAGGGCCTCGACAGCCTCATGGTGCCCTTGAGCTGCCGCCCGGAGGATTTCGAGGCCTTCTGGGCCGGCATTACGGCAGCCGAGAATATCAGGGGCGTGATCATCTCGGTGCCGTACAAGGTTGCGGTCTATCACAAATGCACCGCCGCTCACGACCGCGCCGCGAGGGTGCAGAGCGCCAATTCCGTGCGCCGGCTGCCCGATGGCAGCTGGTACGCCGACAATTTCGACGGCGTCGGCTTTATCGATGGCCTCAAGGCAGGCGGACATGAGATTGCCGGCCGCCGCATCCTTCAGGTCGGCGCCGGCGGCGCCGGCGCGTCCCTGGCCTATTGTCTCGCCGAAGCCGGTGCCGAGGAAATCCGCTTGGCCGACATCGATACCGGTCGCGCCGAAAAACTGGCGGCGCTGGTCGCGCAGGTCTTCCCGAAATGCCGCATCCAGGTTGGAGAGGCCGAGCCTTCCGGCATGCATATGGCGATCAACGCCACGCCGGTCGGCATGCACGCCGGCGACCCGCTGCCGCTGGATGTGAGCCGGCTGACCCCGGACATGACGGTCGTCGACATCATCATGGAGCCCGCCGAGACCCCCCTGCTAAAGGCGGCGAAAGAGATTGGCTGCCGCATTCAGCCGGGGCGCCCGATGATGGATTTCCAGGTCCGGGCCATGTCCGAATTCTTCGACATCGAAGGCAAGGGTCGCGGCAATGGCTGAGACATTGACGGCCGTCGTCATCGGCGGCACTTCCGGCATCGGACGCGCGATAGCGCTGCGCTTCGCCGAGGACGGCTACCATCTGGTGGTCGCCGGCAGGGATGCGGCACGGGGCGATGAGGCGGTTGGCGCCTGCGCGGCGGTCGGCGCACCGCGCGCGCTGTTTGTCCAGACCGATGTCGCCGAATCCGGCTCGGTGGAAGCGCTGGCGCAGGCCGTCAGCGACGCGTTCGGTACCCCGCACGTCGTCGTCAACTGCGCCGGCATCCTGCAGAGTGGCAAGCACGTCCTCGACCAGGATCTGGACGAAGACGAGAGGATGTGGCGAGTGAACTATCGCGGCACCTTGCTGGGTTGCCAGGTGTTCGGTCGGCTGATGTCGGCTGCCGGGCGAGGCGCGATCCTGAACGTCGGCTCGCTTGCCTCCTTCGCGCCGCTGTCCCTGCCCGCCTACACGCCCGGAAAGCATGCCGTCCTGGCCTTGACCCAGATCCTGGCCGCCGAGCTCGGTCCGCACGGCGTACGCGTCAATGCGGTGGCACCCGGCTACACGCTTTCGGACGGGCTGAAAGCCAGGATCGCCAAGGGTGAGCGCAACCCCGAAGCCATCCAGGCGACCACCGCGCTGCGCCGCTTCGTCGAGCCGCGCGACGTTGCCGAGGCCGCACTGTTCCTCTGCTCCGACCGGGCCGCATCGATAACCGGCGTCACCCTGCCCGTCGACGCCGGCTGGCTCGTTCAGGCGCCCTACGCACAATATCTGCAGGGAAACCCCATCCGCCAGACGCCGGCAATCTGAGTCCATCCGGCGGAGGCCGGAAATCTGACCCATCCGGCGGAGGCCGGAAATCTGACCCATCCGGCGGAGGCCGGAAATCTGACAAGGACAATCCAATGAGTGACATCAAGCGCTTCGACTTCGACACCCGCATCCACCACGGGGTCATCCACAATGGCACCCTCTACCTCACCGGCCAGGTCGCAAAGCCGGGTCAGTCCGCAGCCGACCAGATGCGCGAGGCGCTTGGCAAGGTCGACGTCCTGCTTGCCAAGGCCGGTACGGACAAGACACGTATCCTTCACGTGCAGATGTGGCTGGACGACATCAGGGATTTCGACGAGGTCAACACGGTCTGGGACGGATGGATGCCGAAGGAGCATGCACCCGCGCGCTCTTCCGGCGAAGGACGGATGGCCAAGCCTGGAATGCTGGTCGAGCTGATCGTCACCGCGGCGGTTTGAATGGCCTTGCCGGTTCGGGCATCATCGCGAATCTGGCTAAGGGGAGACTGATGACGAAGCGCAAACCGCTTTCCACTGTCGTGGCGGAGAGTCTGTCCGAAAAGATCCGTTCCGGATCTCTGCTTCCCGGCGCGCAATTGCCGACCGAGGCGGAGCTTTGTGCCGAGTACGACGTCAGCCGGACGGTGGTGCGGGAAGCGGTGGCGCGATTGCGCTCCGAAGGGATGGTGGTGCCGCAGCAGGGCCGCGGCATGTTCGTCAGCGAAACGCCGGCGCCGCGCAATTTCTCGATACCGGACGAGGCGCTGAGGACCTTGCCGGAAACCATTGCCCTGCTCGAACTGAGATTGAGTGTGGAAGTGGAGTCCGCCGGGCTATGCGCGGAACGGCGCACCGATGCGGAGGCGAGTGGAATCCGAACCCTGATGGAACAGGTCGACGCCCAGCAAGCGGATCCCGCTGTGGTCCAGATCCACTATGACTATGATTTCCATCTGGCGATCGCCAAAGCCGCGCGCAACGAATTCATCCACGGCTTCCTGAGCTATCTCAGGCCGATGATCGTTCCACGCTTTCAACTGGGCTACGTGGTCACGCCGGCGCTCAAGGACAGCTATTACGCACGCATTCACAACGAGCACAAAACCATCGTGGATGCCATCGAAAGGCAGGACGGTCGTGCCGCTCGCCAGGCCATGCGCAAGCATCTGCACAACAGCCTCGGGCGTGTGCGCGCTTTGGCACGGGCTTCGGGCGTCGCGGCGACAGAGGCAGAGCAGCAGGCGGCTGCGGCCTCGCTCTTTACCGATATGAAGAGGCCTGTTTCGACCGGCGGATAGGCCCCGGCTTCGATCACCCAGGCATTCGCACTCACCCAGATTAGCCACCGCATTGCGAAAGCCATGTTTTGGCTCCGCCAGCTGACCTGAACCGTTTCCCGCAGGTTGAGAACATCGTTTTCCCGTCGTTTCCTTCGGTTTTCAGCCTCGGCGCCGAGGTCACCACCTGTCCAGGTTTCGGGCGGGAGAAGAGAATTCGAAAGTTTATCTTTCCTTTTTGCTGGTTTTCTTGGTTTCGCGGCATCGGCCCAGGCCGCAGACTGAATCAGGCAATCAGGGAAGCCAACGTGACGACAGCCTTCATCACAGGTGCAACAAGCGGCATAGGGCGGGCCATGACGATCGCACTGAGCGACGCCGGCTACGATGTCTATGCGGTCGGGCGCAGCCAGGCCGCGCTCAAGGCGTTGCAGGCCGAGCGATCCGGCATCGTGCCCATCGCCGTCGACGTGACCGATCGCGAGGCGCTGGAAGCTGTTCTGGCGGATCTGACCATCGACGTGCTGATCAATAATGCCGGGATCATGCCACCGTTGGGCAATTTCGCCGACATGAAAATCTCCGACATCGACACCACGCTGGAGGTCAACCTCAGCGCGGCAATCCTGCTTACCCGCCTCGTCGTTCCGCAGATGCGCGAGCGGCAGGCTGGCCACATCCTGTTCACCGGCTCCACCGCGGGCCACGCGGCATATTCCAACATTGCCGTCTATTCGGCCACCAAGGCGGCGATATCAGGCTTTGCCGCCGCGTTGCGCGCCGACCTCTCCCCATCAGGCGTCCGTGTCACCGAGATCGTCGCCGGCCGTGTCGAGACGCAGCTCTACCAGGACATCCTCGACGCAAAGGCGCGCGCGGCCATGTACGCCAGCAAAGTGGTGCAGCCGGATGACGTGGCCGGAATGGTGGTCGCGGTACTCGGCCTGCCCGCATGGGCCGACGTTACCCGTTTCGACATCATGCCGACATGGCCAACCTCGCCAAGCGGCGCCAAGTAAGGAAAAACTGGAATGAAGGATCTTTCCGTTCTGATCGTAGGCGGCGGCGCTGGCCTCGGCGCGCTTTTGGCCAGGATGGCTGTAGAGGCCGGGGCTGCAAAGATCGGCATCATCGACATCAACCAGGACGCCGCCGAAGCCGCTCTCGCACCGGCAAAGGCCAACGGCCTGCCGACCGCGGCCGCCCTGTGCGACATCCAGGTCGGCCCTCAGTGCCACGCCGCCTTCGACGCCATCGTTTCGAAGCTCGGGCGTATCGACACGCTGATCAATTGCGCCGCGATCTACCCTCGCCGCCCGCTCCTCGAGATCAGCGACGCCGATTGGGATGCCTCCAATGGCATCAACATCAAGGGCACTTATCATATGATGGTGGCAGCCGTTCGCCACATGCAATCGCAGGAGCCGAAGAGCCATGTGCGTGGCCGGATCGTCAACCTGACCTCTGTCGATGCCTTCAAGGCGCATCCGCAGAACGCCCACTATGCGGCAACCAAGGCCGCCGTGGTCAGCCTGACGCGCTCCTTTGCCCATGACGTCGCAAAACACGGGATCCTGGTCAATTCGGTGGCCCCCGCAGGCATGGCCACGGAGCGGGCCAAGGCCCTCGGCTTCCTCGAGGAACTGGCCAAGGCGAGCCCGCTGGGTCGTGGCGCCGAGCCTGCGGAGATTGCCGAGTGGGTTCTCATGACCGGCGGCCCCAAGAATACCTACATGACCGGAGAAAACGTAATTGTTTCAGGTGGTTATATATACGCCTGAGCTATTTTCGCGCGCCGGCGGCGCTGAATTGTCCAACAGGAACGCAAGCGAAAGGAGGTGGAATAGACGATGACCGGCAAGCTTCGCCTTCCCTCGCTGAATGCGCTTCGCGTCTTCCACGCCGTCGCGCAGCACAAGAGCTTCCGGCAGGCGGCGGATGAATTGCTGGTCACGCCGCAGGCCGTCGGACAGCAGATCAAGCTACTGGAGGACACGCTTCAGGTGACACTGTTCGAACGCAAGGGGCGGTCGGTCGAATTGACCGAGTCTGCCATCCTTCTCTCGCACTATGTCAAAGCTGGGTTCGACGAATTTTCCGAAGGTGTTCGCCGCGTCACCAAGTCGAATTACCGGGACCGCATCAACCTGAATGCGAGCCCCTATTTCGCGACCCACTATTTGCTGCCTCGCCTATCTCTGTTCCGGGAGATATTGCCCGGTGCGGATCTGCGCCTGACGACGATGGTCGATCTGCCCGATTTCGGACGCGACGACATCGATATGACCGTCCAGTGGGGCTACGGCAATTGGCCGGACTACGAGACCATACTGCTGGTGCCTGATCCGAAGGTCATCTGCTGCACTCCGGCCATCGGCGAGAGCATCAAGTCGGCGCAGGACCTGACGTTGTTCACGTTGCTGGACACCGTCAAGTCGAAGCGCCTTTGGCCAGACATTTTACGCCACCTTGCCATCGAGCAGACGGACGGCAACCAAAGCATCAGCTTCGACGATGCCGCGACCATGCGCCGTGCAACCCTGCAAGGCATCGGCGTCGGTCTCGTCTCCGTCATCGACGCCGAGGAAGATTTGAGGTCGGGCGCGCTGGTCGCTCCGGTCGGGCGCGACGCCCTTGCCGATATGCGGCCGGAAGAAGTTCCTGGATTCTACCTGATCGTCCCGCGCGGGCACCTGCGCGTGAAGGCGGTCGCCGCCCTTCACCGATGGCTCGCCCAGCAGGACTGGGGCAGCGATCTGAAGATTTCCTCCGTGCCGAAACCGACCCCGCTTTCCGACTAGGAGCGGCTTTGAGACCGAGCTCCGAAAGAGAACTTTTGGGCCTCCAACAACAAGAAACCAAACAACCTCAACAGTGGAGACGGAACATGAAGACGATGAAATGGGGGGCCGCAGCCATGGCCCTTGGACTTGTGCATTTTGCAGCGCCGGCAGAAGCCGCCGGCGGCAAGACGCTGGAAGCCGTCAAGGCGCGCGGCGTGCTCAACTGCACCGGCCATGACGGGTCTTACCTCGGCTTCGCCGAAGTCGACGACAAGGGCAACTGGAAGGGCATGGACATTGATCTCTGCCGGGCGGTGGCCACGGCCGTGCTCGGCGACCCGGCAAAACTGAAGGTCGTTCCGATCAGCTGGGCGCAGCGCTGGCCGTCCCTGCAATCGGGCGATGTCGACATCATCATCAAGGCGTCAGGCGGCACGCTCAGCCGCGACACCGAGCTCGGCCTGCAATTTTCCATGTCCTATTACCTCGGAACGACCAAGGTGATGGCGCACAAGGAGCTAAACCTCAAGTCGCTCAAGGATGCGGCCGGCGGCACGATCTGCATTCCCGCCGGCACGTCGCAGGAACAGCAGGTCGCGGCCTATACGGCCAAGCTTGGCATCAAGCTCGAACCCGTGCTCATCGAAAAGACCGAGGAGCTCGAGCAGGCCTATTTCTCCGGACGCTGCGATCTCTATGCGCAGTGGGGCCCGACGCTCGCCATTGCGCGCATCGCCAAGAGCAAGGTCGACGACCATGTCATCCTGCCCGACGTGCTCGCCGTCGAGCCTGAAGTCATGATCATGCGCCAAGGCGACGACAATTGGGTTGACATCGCCAACTGGACGCTGAGCACGCTGATCTTCGCCGAGCAGGAAGGCATCACCTCCAAGAACGTCGACGAGGTCAAGGCCAAGCCGACCTCGCCGCAAGTCGCCAAGTTCCTCGGCGTCACGCCAGGCATGGGCAAGGGTCTCGGTCTCGATGATGACTGGGCCTACAAGGTGATCAAGAACGTCGGCAATTACGGCGAAATCTTCGAGCGCGACCTCGGCAAGGACTCGCCCTACAAGATGGACCGCGAGTTGACCAACCTTTGGAACAATGGCGGTGTCCTGTTCCCGCTGGTGATCGACTGATCCGTCCTTAACTCACCCGCTCCAGGCCCCGCCCGGCACAGCCGGGCGGGGTCGGCGACAATTCGGCAAGGATCTTTGGATGGTCAGCCTGCTGAGAAATCAAAAGGTCCGCAACGCGCTGTTGCAGGTCCTCTATGTCGGCTCGATCGCCGCGATGGTGCTTGCCGGCATCGTGATCGCCCGCCGCAACCTGGCTGATCAGGGGATCACCTCCGGATTCGACTTTCTGTTCAAGTCGACGGGTTGGGATGTGAATTTCTCGCTGCTGCCCGCCACGGCCAATGATCCCTATTGGTGGTACTTCCTCATCGGCATCATCAACACGCTGTTCCTGGGGAGCGTCGGCCTGATACTGGCGACGATCGTGGGAACGATCGTCGGTCTGGCGCGGACGTCTTCGAACGATTTGGCGCGGCTGCTCGGCCGTACCTATGTGGACATCTTCCGCAACATTCCGCTGATCCTCCAGGTTTTCTTCTGGTATGCGATCATCACGCACCTGCCGACGCCGCGCAGCGCGCACGAAGCCTGGGGCTTCCTGCTCACCAGCCGAGGACTCTACATCCCATTCCCGAACGTCGGCAGTGCCGCGTTTGCCGCAGCCACTGTGGCTGCGGCAAACGCGGCACTGCCGACGTTCGGGAATGGGATGTAGAG
>NZ_RZPI01000529.1:0-4017 GCF_003998715.1 Mesorhizobium sp. M7A.F.Ca.CA.002.15.2.1 | reverse complement strand
GTGCTGGCGCGCTCGCCGCTGCTCACCGACGCCGACCTGATCAACCGCGTGGCTTCGAGTCCGAAGGCGACGCAAAAACTGATCGCAGACCGGCCGCTCGTCTCGATGGCGCTGTCGGCGGCCATCGCCGAGATCGGCGAGGCGGACGCCTGCGCCGTGCTGCTCGCCAACAGCGGCGCCGACATCGCCTCGCTCAGCTTCCGCCGCATGGCCGAACGGCATGGGCACCTGCCGCTGGTGCGCGAGGCGCTGATATCGGATGTCAGGCTGCCGGCCGACTGCCGGCATATGCTGCTCGTCAAGCTTGGCGAAATGCTGAAAACGTCGCCACTGGTGATGGCGATGATGGGCGCGGCGCGAGCCGACCGCGTCATGCGCGACGCCTGCGTCAAGGCTTCGGTGACGCTGATCGAAGGCACGCGCACGGAAGAACATGCGGCCCTGATCGAGCATCTCAGGCTGCGTGGCGACCTCACCGCGAGCTTCCTCATCCGCACCATCGCGCATGGCAAGGTCGATTTCTTCGGCTCGGCACTGGTTGCGCTCAGCCAGCAGTCCGAACAAAGGGTTAGGGCGCTGCTGGCCGGCGGGCACGACGTGGCTTTGCAGGCATTGTTCCGCAGCGCCGGGCTCGCCGGCGCCACGCACGCCATCATCCTGCGTGCGCTGAAGATCTGGCGCGAGGTCGCCAACGGCAAGCGCGTCGCCGGTGTGCAGGAGGTAAGCTGGCTGATGCTCAAGGAAGTGGGCGGTCAATCCGCCGAGGGTGATCTCGCCGCCTTGGTCAAGTCGATCCATCTCGACGCGCTGCGCGAAAACGCACGCGGCCACGCGCTGGCGATAGCGGCCGCCTAGCCTTTATCCCTGGCGAAAAAATCCGGAAAATCCTCCATCGCGGCGGCGATGATGCGCAACGATGCCGCGATCTGCAGCAATTCCCCGGTACCGTTTCGCTGGGCAATACCAGCCGCATATTGCCGGGCGACGGTGACGGTTGATGTCTGCGGATCGCCGGGGGCGCGGAAGAGCAGTTCGCGCGCCAGCCCTCTCAGGAAGTTGGCGATCGAAAGCGCGGTCTCGGATGGGATGGCATGGCTCTGGCTCGCATCGCGCAGCCGAAGGACCTCCAGGCCGACGGTGACGGCGGCGACGCCGCCGCCCAGAACCGCATCGCCTTTCTGACCGGCATTCTGCACCAGCGGCATCAATTGGTTGATGCGGTCGTAGGCGAGGCTCTCGAAGGCCGACCGCCTCGGCACCCGCTCATGCAGGCAAAGCCGCGCCAGATCCTCACGCATGGCGCGCACGATGCGGTTGGCCGCGAGCCAAGGATCGGCCGGCAGCACGACGATGAAGACACCGATCGCCAGCAGGATGCCGACCAGGATCGACGCCGAACCGGCGAAGAAGGGTCCGGGATCGTAGGTCATCGCCTGGTGCGGACTGAGGAAGGCGAGAAAGTTGATGGCGAAAGCCGTCGCAACGCCGACATAGCGTGGATTGGCCATGGCCAGCGCCGTCGGCACCAGGATCGGCACGACAAACAGCATGAACCAGCCGAAGCCGGGCAGGGCGGGCAATGCGATCTGGCCGACGAGAAAGGCAAAGGGCAGCGCCAGAAGCGTTCCCTTGAAGAAACCCCAGGCGACCTGCACAGGGTCGGGGCGAGCAGCAAACAGGCTCGACACGACGGCGACGAGAATGACCGTGCCGGCGGCTTCCGACCATTTCGTCGTCAACCAGAAGGCCGCGACCAGCAGCGTCGCAAGGGCAGCGCGCACCGCGTTGCGCGATGCGCCGGCGTAATCGCGATGCACCACCAGCGCAGGCTGCCTGCTGCCCCTGGCCGGGCGCGTGGCAGGCGCACGCAGGGCATCGAGGCCGCGCAGCACCTGCTTGAGCGCATCGGCGAAATCGGCGGCAATGGTCAGGCGGGTGATCGTGCCGACCCTGTCGTCGCCCTGGTCGGTCGAGGCATCGGGCATTTGCCGGGCCTTGGCCGAGATGGTGTCGAGCCGCGCCACCCAAGGCGTGGTGTCGTCCAGCGCGCCGGG
The DNA here is from genome assembly GCF_003998715.1 of Mesorhizobium sp. M7A.F.Ca.CA.002.15.2.1. Classification (NCBI taxonomy): domain Bacteria; kingdom Pseudomonadati; phylum Pseudomonadota; class Alphaproteobacteria; order Hyphomicrobiales; family Phyllobacteriaceae; genus Mesorhizobium; species Mesorhizobium sp. M7A.F.Ca.CA.002.15.2.1. Next base: position 1,963 of record NZ_RZPI01000529.1, on the reverse strand, counting down.
CTTCGCGGCCATTTCACCGACAAGGGCTTGCAACTCCGAACGCACCGGAATGAGCGCCGCATTCTTCGGAGCGGCATGCGAATGCAACGCACGTGCCGCCGACAGCGCCGAGAGCAGTTGTCCGATCGTGCGCCGGACCGGATGCGCGCGCGGCGCGAAGCTCGGCGCCTCGAGCCTGGCATAGGCGCGCATCTCGCCGAGCGTCTGGGTATCCGTGACCAGCTTTCGGTGCAGCGCGGACAGCGTTGCCGGGTCGCCGCCGGAGAACGCACCGCCGGCATAGGTGGCAAGATCGAGGATGCAGCGTTTCAGGCGCGAGACGATGGCGTCGCTGGCCAGTTTTGGCAGGATCAGCCGGCTGGTCAGGCCGGCGCAGACGATGCCGAGCACGATCTCGGCACAGCGCGCGACAGCGAGGTCGACGACGAGATGCGGCTGTCCGAAAGCGGGCAGGCCGATGATCATTGCGGTGTAGCCGGCCAGGGCGGCGCCATAGGCTTCCGGATTGCGCAGCAGCGACGAGACGAAGGTGCAGATGCCGATCCAGACGGCAAGCACAGTCACCAGCACCCAGGGGTTGGTGCCGAAAACGGTGGTGATGCCGATCGCGGCGATGCCGCCGACCAGCGTGCCGAGCAGCCGGTAGAAGCCCTTCGCCAGCACCATGCCGGCAACCGGCTGGGCGACGATGAACACCGTCATCATGGCCCATTGCGGATGGTCGAGCTTCAGCGCATAGGCTGCCAGCAGCGCGATCAAGCCGGCTGAAACGGTGCGCAAGGCAAAGATCCAGTCGGAGCGCGTCGGCTGCGTCAACCCGGCTAAACTCGTCCCGAAATAGCCTTTCAGCCGCGTCCTGGTCACATGCTCGTCTCCGCAGCTGGAGCCTTGTTATGGACCGGCTGGCGGCTAGATATCCAGCACTTCCGTCTCGGCGAATTCGGCGCGTTCCTGGATGAACCGGAAGCGGGCCTCCGGCTTCGTGCCCATCAACGCATCGACGGCGTCCTTGGTCGCCGTCTCGGCGTCGATTACATCGATCCTGAGCAGCGTTCGCTTCCTCGGATCCATGGTGGTTTCCTTGAGCTGGGCGGCCATCATCTCGCCCAGACCCTTGAAGCGGCCCAGTTCCACCTTGCCGCGCCCGGTGAATTCGGTGCGCAGGAGCTCGTCCTTGTGGGCGTCGTCTCGGGCATAGGCGACCTTGCCGCCTTGCCTGATCGAGTAAAGCGGCGGCACGGCGAGATAGAGATGGCCGCCACGCACCAGCGCCGGCATCTCCTGATAGAAGAAGGTGATCAGCAGCGAGGCGATATGGGCGCCGTCGACATCGGCGTCGGTCATGATGATCACGCGGTCGTAGCGCAGATCCTCATCGCGGTACTTCGAACGCGTACCGCAGCCGAGCGCCTGGATCAGGTCCGAAATCTGTTGGTTGGCCGCCAGCTTATCGTTGCCGGCGCTGGCGACGTTGAGGATTTTGCCGCGCAATGGCAGCACGGCCTGGCTGGCGCGGTCGCGCGCCTGCTTGGCCGAGCCGCCGGCCGAGTCGCCTTCGACGATGAACAGTTCTGCACCGGCCGCGGCATTCTGCGTGCAGTCGGCGAGCTTGCCCGGCAGCCGCAGCTTGCGCACCGCGCTCTTGCGCGACACTTCCTTTTCCTGGCGCCGGCGCACCCGCTCGTCGGCGCGTGCGATCACCCATTCGAGCAGCTTCGAGGCTTCCTGCGGATTGTCGGCCAGCCAATGGTCGAACGGATCGCGGATCGCGGTCTCGACAATTCGAATTGCCTCGATCGTCGCCAGCCTGTCCTTGGTCTGTCCGACGAATTCCGGCTCGCGGATGAACACCGACAGCATGCCCGCCGCCGAGATCATGACGTCTTCCGAGGTGACGATCGACGCGCGCTTGTTGCCGACGAGGTCGGCATAGGCGCGCAGGCCTCGCGTCAAAACGTTGCGG
>NZ_RZPI01000528.1:0-4018 GCF_003998715.1 Mesorhizobium sp. M7A.F.Ca.CA.002.15.2.1 | reverse complement strand
GATCAGCACACCGCAGAAGCCGAGCAGGATCGCCATCCAGCGGCGCCAGCCGACCTTTTCGCCAAGCAAGAGGTGCGAGAGTGCCGCGACGTAGATCGGCCCCGCCATGTAGAAACTCATCACATCGGCCAGCGGCAGATAGACCACGGCGGCATAGAAGAGCGCGGTGTCGAGCGTGGTCATCACCACCCGCAGCAGCTGCAGCTCCAGGCGTTCCATGCGAAACAGCTTGGCCGGGCCCTGGTTGGCGATCATCGGGCCGAGCACGAAGAAGGCGCCGATGGAGCGGATCAGCACCACCTGGCCGACGGAGAAGCTGGCGACCAGCCATTTGCCCATGGCGTCGTTCAGCGCAAAAAGGAAATCGCCGGCCAGCATCAACAGAATGCCGGCCAAAAGCACATTCCTGATCGTCGAATTCTGCGCCACGGGCTGCGTCATGCCGATCCCGATTCCTCCCTAGTAAGCCGCGTCGTAGACGGAAGTGGCTGCCTTGACGAGGAGAATTCGGGCAATGGGTAAGACCAGCGCCGGGAATCGGCTGTATCTAGCTGGATATGTGCCGCCGGTTCACCATTCCCGGCCTTCCGCCGATGGACAGCCTGGTTTCCTGCTTCGTCCGCTCCGCCACCACCTTGCCCCTGGCGATGACGCACAGGCGCTCGGCGCGCAGCCGCAGGGCTTCGACCGGATTGCCGGCATCGAGGACGACCAGGCTGGCGCGCTTGCCGACCGCCAGGCCGAGATGATCGAGGCCCATGATCGCGGCATTGACGTTGGTGACCATGTCGAAGCAGCGCGCCATCTCTGCCGGGCTCGACATCTGAGCGACGTGCAGACCCATGAAGGCGACATCGAGCATATCGGCGGTGCCCAGCGAATACCAGGGATCGAGCACGCAATCCTGGCCCCAGCCGACGCGAATGCCGAGCGCCAGCATTTCCTTGACCCGGGTCAGGCCGCGGCGCTTCGGGAAGGTGTCGTGGCGGCCCTGCAGCATGATGTTGATCAGCGGATTGGGAATGACCGAGACGCCGGCCTCGGCGATCAGCGGCAAAAGCTTCGAGACGTAGTAATTGTCCATCGAATGCATCGAGGTGAGGTGCGAACCGGCGACCTTGCCGTGCAAACCAAGACGCTGCGCCTCATAGGCAAGCTGCTCGATATGGCGCGACAGCGGATCATCGGTCTCGTCGCAATGCAGGTCGACCATCAGGCCGCGGCTGGCCGCGATCTCGCACAGCTCCGTTACCGAGCGCGTGCCGTCGGCCATGGTGCGCTCGAAATGCGGGATGCCGCCGACGATGTCGACGCCCATGTCGAGCGCGCGGATGGTGTTTTCACGCGCCGATGGAGAGCGATAAAACCCGTCCTGCGGGAAGGCGACCAATTGCAGGTCGATGTAGGGAGCGACCGTCTTCTTGACCTCGAGCAACGCCTCGACCGCCAGCAGGCGGTCATCGCAGACATCGACATGGGTGCGGATGGCGAGCAGGCCCATCGACACCGCCCAGTCGCAATAGGCCAGCGCGCGATCACGCACGGCCTCATGCGTCAAAAGCGGCTTCAACTCGCCCCACAGCGAAATGCCTTCGAGCAGCGTACCCGAAGCGTTGATGCGCGGAATGCCGTAGGAGAGCGTCGCATCCATGTGGAAATGCGGATCGACGAAGGGCGGCGAGACCAGATTGCCACGGGCGTCGACCTCGGTCCGCGCGGAACCCTGGAGAACGGGCTCGATCGCCGCGATCGTCTCACCGTTGATGCCGATGTCGGCAACCCTGCCATCAGGCAGTGTGCCGCCGCGAACGATAAGGTCGAAATCCATCCGTCGTCATCCCGTCAAAAGAATCATCTGATATAGCCGAGGCTGAAAATCGCATCCCGTCGATGCCGCTTGCAACAGCGATTTGTCCGCGGCGGCCGCGGATGGTTTCATCCGGCCGCAACTCCCTCTATAAGCCGCCTTCGTTGTCCCGGTTTCAAGGATCCGCCGTTTGTTTCGTTTCTTCCGCTCGACGGAAAACCAGCGCCTCGTCGCGAGGTTGATCCGGGAATCCTTTTATCAGCACAGGTTTGGCTACGGCGCCGCGATCTTGTCGATGCTTGTGGTGGCCGCCACGACCGGCGCCAGCGCCTGGATTCTCAAAGAGATCACCGACGAATTCGTAGTCTTCAAGCGGATTGACCGGGTCAACCTGATTGCGGGCGGGGTCGCCACGATCTTCATCCTCAAGGGCCTCGCCAACTTCATTCAGGCCTATTTCATGAGCCGTGTCGGCAACGCCATCATCGCCGACCGCCAGCGCAAGATCTACGACCGCATCCTGGCGCAAGGCATCGAATTCTACCATTCGACCTCGTCGTCCGACCTGATCACACGCATGACCAACAATGCGCAGGCGGCACGCAACGTGCTCGACCTCGTTGTCACGTCCTATGTGCGCGATCTGTTGTCGCTGGTCGTCCTGGTAGGAGTCATGGTCTGGCAGCAGCCAGCCTTGTCTATAATCTGCTTCGTCGTCGGCCCCTTGGCTATCTACGGGGTCAACCGCATCCTGAAACGTGTTCGCAAGTTCGCCGCGATGGAGTTTCGCTCGGTCGGCCAGATCGTGCAGGTGATGCAGGAAACGGCAATCGGCGTGCGCGTCGTCAAATCCTTCAACCTCGAAGGCGCGATGCGCAACCGCATGTACAAGGCCGTGTCGGACGTCGAGAACCGGGCCAATAACATCGCGACGCTGGAGGCTGCGACAAGCCCGGTGATGGAGACGCTGGCCGGGCTGGCTATTGCCGGGGCCATCTTCGTCAGCGGCTTCCTGGTCTTGCAGGGCGGCCAGATGCCGGGAAACATCATGGCCTTCATCGGGGCGCTCCTGTTTGCCTATGAGCCGGCAAAGCGCCTTGCGCGCGTACGCATATCGCTGGAAAGCGGCATTGTCGGCGTGCGCATGATGTTCGAGCTCGCCGACCAGCCGCTCACTCTGGTCGAGAAGCCGGACGCGAAGCCGCTTCTGGCCGGACCGGGCGAGATCCGGTTCGACGCCGTCGACTTCGCTTATCAGAAAGGGCCGCCGGTGCTGGACAGGTTCGATCTGACGCTTGCGCCCGGCAAGATGACGGCGCTGGTCGGGCCTTCCGGCGGCGGCAAGTCGACGATTCTAAACCTGATCATGCGCATGTATGATCCGCAGAGCGGCAGGGTGCTGTTCGACGGTCAGGATATTTCCCATGCGACGCTCGCATCGCTGCGGGAAAAGATCGCCTATGTCAGCCAGGATACGTTCCTGTTTGCCGGCACCATCATGCACAACATCCGGCTTGGGCGCGAGGGTGCGACCGACGATGAGGTGATCGCCGCCGCCAAGGCGGCCAACGCGCATGACTTCATCAGCGCGCAGGCGAAAGGCTACGAGACGGATGTCGGCGAGAATGGCGGCCTACTGTCGGGCGGCCAGCGCCAACGGATCTCGATCGCACGCGCCATGCTGCGCAATGCGGAGATCCTGCTGCTGGACGAAGCGACCAGCGCGCTCGACGCCGAATCGGAAGCGCTGTTCCGCGACGCGCTGCAGCAATTGACGGAAGGCCGCACGACGATCGTCATCGCGCACCGTCTGTCGACCGTGCACCAGGCCGACACAATCGTGGTGCTCGAAGCCGGCAAGGTGGTGGAAAGCGGCCCGCACAAGGCCTTGCTCAAGCAGGGCGGGCTCTATCAGAAGCTCTATGAGTATCAGTTGATGCCGTAGCACTTCTCTTCCCTTCCCCCCCCTTGTGGGGGAAGGTGGATCGGCGCGCGGCGCCGAGACGGATGAGGGGTGTTCCAGCGGAGTGAGACGTCGGTGTTCTCTGGACCACCCCTCATCCGTCGCCTGCGGCGACATCTTCTCCCACAGGGGAGAAGGAAGAAACCTCACTCCGGCACAAACCTCACCGCGCCCTTGGCCGCGCTGGTGGCCATGGCGGCATAGGCGCGCAAGGCGGTCGTCACCTTGCGCTTGCGCTTTTCCTCAGG
>NZ_RZPI01000527.1:0-4069 GCF_003998715.1 Mesorhizobium sp. M7A.F.Ca.CA.002.15.2.1 | reverse complement strand
GAGTATCCCAGCGAATTACGCCGTAGGCGCCCGGTCTTCTGGCGCTAGCGCAAGTTCGTCGTCCGGCGGAGCGAAATGATCGAGCCCGATCTCCCGGTAGCCAGCGCCAACCAGTGTCTCGGCGACAGTTGCAGCCTGTTCGGCGCGAAGATCGCCGTCCGGTAGACCTGCCTGCTCGATTAGGCGCTGATTCTTTATCACGGAAGGAATATGCGCGTATCCGAACACCGCAAGCCGGTTGGGGCGCATGGCGACCGCAGCCATCGCGGTCTGGATGCAGGACTGCACAGTCTGTTTCGGTAGACCGAAGATGAGGTCGAAGTTGATATGGCCAACGCCATGCCGGCGGAGATTTTGGACTGCAGCGGCCGTCTGCACCTTACTCTGGATCCGATTGATCGCCTTTGCACATCGGGATCAAAGCTCTGCATCCGATGCTCGCGCGGTTGACACCGTTAGCTGCCAGGGCTTCGGCCATTTCCGGTGTGAACGTTCGGGGATCGATCTCCACGGCGATCGCAGCAGTTTTGCTGAAAGCGAAGTGGCGGCGTAGAAATTCCATCAGCGCCAAGTGCTCGGCTGGCCCGATAAGGTGAGGCGTTCCGCCGCCGAAATGCACATCGCTCACCGGCAGCCCTTGCCGCACTTGCTCCGACACCAAACTGATCTCCTGACGCAGCACCGCTAAATAATTAAGGATCGGGCCGTTGCGACGGATGACCGCGGTAGGGAAGCCGCAATACCAGCACATGGATCGGCAAAACGGAATGTGGAAATAGAGCGACACCGATTCGTCGGCCGGGAGGCCCCCCAGCCATTCCTCATAATCGTCAGCACCAACTGCCGCAGAGAAGTCTGGCACAGTCGGATAGATGGTATACCAAGGCGGCCGGGGGTCCCGGTACTTTGTCAGGATTGAGGTGTGCAAGGAGCTGTCATCCCACGTCGCTCATCCATCATTCTTTCGTTGCGCGCTCGTCCTGGTCTCTGACCTAAGTCAGTGCGTCCCGCTTATGTCGCAGTCTCGTTTGGACAGGATGGGGTCAACCACGCCGGGGAGCGCGCGTGCCATGGTTGCGCCTGAGGTGATGGTGCGGTGCCGCATTCAACGTCTGAGTACGTGACGCCAGTGCAGTGTGCTTGAGGCGTCTGCGGAAGAACTTTGCAATGCGAAATTCATGTCCGACGCAACGGACCTGTCAAGCCTCGTTCAGACGCCATCCAGGTCCAGCCAGCGGCCTTCCCTGCCGGCCGAAAAACCATACCGGCTTTAGCCACCGAGACGCTCTAAAGCTGACGTCGGCTCATTTGATGAAAGGAGGACGCCGCTAGGGGGTGCACAAGGTTCCCCGGCTTGACGTCGCTTCGAGCGAAGAGCGGTGTGGCTTGTCGTCAAGCGCCGGGCAGCGTGCCCCCTACCGATATCCCGAAAAGATCGACCAAGATGGCCATGCCGACGCCACACGCGGTCTGGATGAGGCCGACCATGAAAATGCGATTGGCGCGTTCGTAGATGGGGCGCCGCAAGGAACTCATGTCGAGCAGCATGGACAGCGCTCTCATCTGCAGTGCGATGCCGAGCAGGATCGGCACTACGGCGAACAGATCGTAGAGTTGCCATGGCAAGGGGTTCGCGGCCCAATGAGTGAGGAAGCCGAGGGAAAAGGCAAGCAGGATACCCACGGCAGTGATTGTGCCGTTGCGGAAAATGGTCTCGATCGGTTCTTCCTTCGGATCGTGCTCGTCCAAGCGGCTTCCTTTCGTTGCTCTTTCCGTCGAGACTAAGTTCTCGAGAATACTGTTCATCGCCAATTACTCGAGGCGAGCCGTAGGCAGCCGTTTCAGGGTGCGCTCCCTCTCGCTTCCGGCCGCGCAATGTACCTGCACGGCGAACTTACAGCGGCGAAAAGGTGCTGCGGCCACCATGCGACGCCTCGGACGTGCACGCCCTCTGTTCCTGGCGCAGCCCTTGCGGAGCGTACGCGCAGTGATCCTTCTCGGTAGCGGATGGCGCGGCCTCCGTTGCGGTCAGACGGGAAGCCGTCGCTGTTAAACGAGACTGTCACATATCGAACATGGCGAACCGTGTCGCACATTTCTTTTCGCAGTGACCCTCAAAAAAAGTGATTCCAGCGAGACGAAGGCGCGTCGGCCCGATTTTGGTGTCGGCCGCATCTACGCTTCAGGTTGGCATGTCGCTTGCTGCTCTATTCGGAGAGCTGCAGCGGTCCGACCGGAGTGTTTCACATGTAAACGATAATGAATCTCCTAGCAGAAAACACTATTATAAGTACATGTGGCTTTTACGCTGGCTCACCTCTCGTGTCAAGCGCTTTGGCGTCCACATATTGGAGACAACACGCACAAAATTTAGAGGAAAAGCTTGCTCTTTCGCCTCTATCCTTTTTATTCCTTCATGGAGATCTAGACATGTACATCAAGAGTCCTCTTCTCGGCTTAACTGCTCTGATGACCATTTCCGTCGGTCGAGCAGCTGGCGCCGAGCGGGAACCGGCCGAGTACATCAAGATCTGCGACGTCCTCGGCTCGGGATATTCCTATATTCCCAACACCGAGACCTGCCTGCGCATCGGCGGCTATGTCCGTTACGATATCGGCCTGGGTGACGTCCGATCGTATGACAGCGCAAGAACCTCGGACGTGAGAACTGGCGAGGACCAAGGCACTTGGCGAAACAGCACACGCTTCACGTTCAAAACTTGGACCGGCCAGCAGACCGAGCTCGGCGCGTTGACGACCTATACCGAAACCCAGGTGAATTTTGGCAACAGCGCTAACTCGCATGACAGTCCTCAGAACTATGATTTCAACAGCGGCCTCGCACTGGCTTCTGCCTGGGTCGAGCTGGGAGGCCTGCGAGTTGGCAAGGAGGGGTCGGCCTTCGATACGTTTGCAAGCTACGCTGGCAACGTTCTCGATAGTATGCTCGTTCCGTCGGCCGGCTTCGACACCAACGTGGCTCAGTACCACTTCGACGCCGGCAACGGCATTTCGACTGTGATTTCGCTCGAACAAGGATCGGGCTCAGCCGGTACTATCGACAGCTATATTCCGCACGTTGTCGCCGGCTTGAAATACACGCAAGGCTGGGGCTCGATCATCGGCGTCGCGGCTTATGACAGCAATTACGAAGCTTTTGCCGGCAAGATCCGCGTCGACGTCGCTGTCACAAACCAGCTGTCGCTGTTTGGACTCTTCGGCTACGGTTCCAATGCCAGTCTCAACGAGGACTCAAACGGCGCAATTGCCAATCATGGGCGCGGCTCGTACAAAATCTGGAACGGCCAGTGGGCTTTCTGGGCGGGCGCCACCTACGAGTTTGACGAGAAAACTTCGTTCAACCTTCAGGTCTCGGGTGATCAGCTCAAGGATGCTGGTGTGGCTGCAAACGTCGCCTACATGGTCGTTCCCGGCTTCACGGTCACAGCCGAGGTCGATTACGACCACTACGGCAACTCTGGCCTCGGCCCTGCCGAGCCTACCGCCGTCAAGGGCACGAGCAAGCCGAACAGCGTCGGCGGCATTCTCCGCTTACAAGGCTCATTTTGAAATCTCTCCAGTCGCGAGCATGGCAAAGGCACTTGCCTCGACAACGCACGCATGGAGAGCTTCGTTCGCCATCTTGAAGTCTGCATCGACCGTCCACGGCCCATCGTACCAACTAGAAACTGAAAGTTATGAGCCCTGTGTACTACACCTAGCCCTTGACCTGCCCGATGAACCGGCCAGGGGCCGTCAGTTCAAATTCGGGGCCGTTTAGAGGGCAGTGTGAGGCCGTGTTAGGTAAGCGCCACTGCAATGTCGAGGCCGCGACACGCCTGTCGCTTTGGACGGCTGGAATTGCCCTTCGCGGCGCCATTCATTCTCTCAACATTTACGTGATAATGCACGCTGAGTCCGAGCCGCGTGGCAGCACCCATCCTAGGTGTGAGCTTTCGAGAGGTTGTCCATTCGGACCGGACCGAGGAGACTGGAGTTACCACGCTTCAGCATCCATCGGAGGGTCCGAATGAACATCCACAAGAATGCCCGTCTCACACCGCTGCGT